>JAJYSD010000152.1 GCA_021793745.1 Bacillota bacterium | reverse complement strand
GTCGGCCTTTTGGTGTCGGCCTTTTGTTTAGTCCCGACACCTGGATCCGTATTTGTTATTCCTTTCACGAACTCATCGGCCCCGAAGGGGGCCTTTCTTTATTGGGGCGATCTCGGCCGCCTTTCGAAGGAGCCATGGGCCAAGGCGGTTCTTTGCCTCGAAAAAGGGTCTGCATCGTCGAGTACCCGGTATATCCGGAAAGTCGGGAGGCGGGAGCGTGTTTACAGGAATTGTAGAGGAAGTGGGGCGCATCGAAGGCATCAAGCGCCGCGGGGCGTCGATGGTGCTGGAGGTCGCCTGCCGCCGGGTGTTGGAGGATGTCCGGATCGGCGACAGCATTGCCGTCAACGGAGTGTGTCTCACGGTAATTTCCTTCAGCGACAGCACCTTTTCCGCAGACGTGATGCCGGAAACGATGAACCGGACCAATCTGGGGGAGCTGCAGATCGGATCCCCTGTCAATCTGGAGCGGGCTTTGGCCGCCGGCGATCGCTTCGGTGGTCACTTTGTCCAGGGACACGTGGATGGAACCGGCATGATTGAATCCCTTACTCCGGATGAAAATGCCGTGCGCTTCCGGATCGGTGTCCCCGAAGAGCTGACGAGGTGGATGGTGGAAAAGGGATCCGTTGCGATCAACGGCATCAGCCTGACTCTGGTGGAAGTGGGGGAGCGTCATTTGACCGTTTCGGTGATTCCCCACACGTTGGAGGCAACCCAATTGAAGGAAGCGCAGGTGGGCGACCGGGTCAATATTGAGTGCGACATGATCGCCAAATACACCGCCAAGCTGTTGAGCAGAGAACGGAATGGACTGGCGCTGAAGCAATGAATGGCACAGGGGATCGATCTCTGGGTCCTTCCGGACAGGAGGCGATACGGATGAGCGGTTTTCATACGATTGAGGAAGCCATTTACGAGCTGATGCAGGGAAATATCATCATCGTTGTCGATGATGAGGACCGCGAAAACGAAGGAGATTTTGTGGCATTAGCCGAAAAGGCCACCCCGGAGGTGATCAATTTCATGATCACCCACGGCCGGGGACTCGTTTGTGCACCGATCACCGAGGAACGCGCGCGGGAATTGGATCTCCCTCTGATGGTCCATCACAATACCGATACCCACGGGACGGCCTTTACCGTTTCCGTGGACCACATCAACACGACGACGGGGATTTCCGCCCATGAACGATCCGAGACGGTCCGCGCCCTGATCGATCCCCAAGCCCGTCCGGAGGATTTTCGCCGACCGGGACACATTTTCCCGCTGATCGCCAAGAAGGGCGGCGTGCTGAGGAGGGCGGGCCATACCGAGGCGGCCGTCGATCTAGCCCGGATGTGCGGAGCCTATCCCGCGGGAGTCATCTGTGAGATCATCCAGGAAGACGGGACGATGGCCCGGGTTCCCCAGCTGATGGAGATCGCTGAAAAGTTTGATCTGAAGATCATTACCATCCAGGATCTGATCCGCTATCGGAACCGAAAGGAGAACCTGGTCCACCGGATTGCATCGGTTCGCCTTCCGACGGATTTCGGGGATTTTACGGCCGTCGGCTACACCAATGATGTGGATGACAAGGAACACATCGCCCTGGTCAAGGGTGAGATTGACCCGGAAAAACCGGTGATGGTACGGGTTCACTCGGAATGCCTCACCGGAGATGTCTTCGGTTCTCACCGCTGTGATTGCGGACCGCAATTGCATGCCGCCCTGGCCCAGATCGAACAGGAGGGAACGGGGGTTCTCCTCTACATGCGGCAGGAGGGCAGGGGCATCGGCCTGCTCAACAAGTTGAAGGCGTACGAATTGCAGGAAAACGGTCTGGATACCGTCGAGGCCAATCTGAAATTGGGTTTCCGTCCGGATCTCCGGGATTACGGCATCGGAGCGCAAATTCTGAAGGATCTGGGGGTCCGAAAAATGCGCCTGCTGACCAACAACCCCCGAAAAATCGCCGGATTGAAGGGGCACGGCCTGGAGATCGTCGAGGTGCTGCCGATACAGATGCCTCCCAACGAGGATAATCTCAAGTATCTCCGGACAAAGAAGATCAAATTGGGACACATGCTCAACCTTTGACAGGAAAGGGGATTGATTGTGCCGAAAGTATATGAAGGGAAGCTGGTCGGGCAGGGGCTCCGATTCGGGATTGTCGTCAGCCGTTTCAACGAATTTATCACGGGCAAGCTGTTGACCGGGGCGGAGAATGCCCTGTACCGTCACGGTGTCTCGGAAGATGCGGTGGAGATCGCATGGGTTCCGGGAGCCTTTGAGATCCCCCTGGTCGCGGATCGCATGGCCGCCAGCGGCCGTTACGATGCCGTGATCGCCCTGGGGGCGGTGATCCGCGGGGCGACGGCCCATTTTGACTATGTGGCCGGCGAAGTGGCCAAGGGGGTATCCGGCGCCGCCCTGAAAAACGGCCTGCCGGTGATCTTTGGCGTGATTACCGTGGACACCATTGAGCAGGCCATTGAAAGGGCCGGGACCAAATCGGGAAACAAGGGATGGGAGGCTGCCGTCACCGCCATCGAGATGGCGAATTTGATGCGGGAGCTGAAGGAATAAGGGATGGATGTCACGATCAAGCTGGAGGGCTTTGAGGGACCGCTGGATCTCCTGCTCCATCTGATCGAGCAGGCGGAGTTGGATGTCTGTGATGTCCCCATCGCCCGGATCACCGATCAGTACATGGCTTATCTGTCGGCGATGCGGGAGTGGGAGCTGGAGATCGCAAGTGAATTTTTGGTGATGGCGGCCACCCTGCTGGCGATCAAAAGCCGTATGCTCCTTCCCCGAACCGATCCGGAGGAGGCGGGAGCGCAGGATGAAGAGGACGCGGTCGATCCCCGGGAGGAATTGGTCGAACGCCTCCTGGAATACAAGAAATACAAGCAGCTGGCAGAAGTTCTGCGGGAATTCGAATCCCGGAGGAGTCTGGTCTACACGAGGCCGCCGGCCGACCTTTCCGCCTATGCCCAGGATGAAAACCCCGTCGGAAACCTGACCGTCGACGATCTGTTCCAGGCCTTTGTCGAGGTGTTGTCCAACCGCAGGGATGAGCCGCCCCTGACCCGCATTGTCCGGGAGGAGATATCCGTCGGCGATCGAATGGAGGAGTTGCTGTCACTTTTATCGGAAAACGGCGGGACGATCCGCTTCAGCCTCCTTCATCGATGCAACGCGACGCGGGAGCAAATCGTCACCACCTTTCTCGCCCTGTTGGAATTGATGAAGACGAAGCAGGTGATTTGCCGGCAGGAGAAGCTGTTTGACGAAATCCTCATTGTAGCCGTCGGAGAGAAGGAGGAAGGGGTCCATTGAATGATCGGGAAATGCGGGCGGTGATCGAAGGGCTTCTGTTTGCCGCAGGGGATGAAGGGCTTCATCTGCGGGAAATGGCGGAAATTCTCGAGGTGGATGTTGAGACGGTATCGAAGACGCTCCGGAGGATGCAAGAGGATTGGAAGAAGGAGGGGCGGGGCCTGCAGATCGTGGAAGTGGCCAAGGTGTTTCAATTGACCACGGTGCCGGAGCTGGCCCCTTATTTTGAAAGGATGGCCCGTTCCCCCAACCGTTCGCAATTGACGCGGGCGGCACTGGAAACCCTGGCCATCATCGCTTACCGACAGCCGATCACCCGGGCGGAGATCGAAGAGATCCGCGGGGTGAAATGTGACAAGACGATCCAATCTCTGCAACGAAAGGGATTGGTGAAAGAGGTGGGTCGGGCGGAAGGGGTGGGACGCCCCATTTTGTTCGGAACGACCCGGGAATTTCTGGAATATTTTGGTTTGAACCATTTGGAGGAATTGCCGCTCCCCGAAACGCTGCTCGACTGGGTGGAATGGGAGGAAAAGCGGCGGGATCTGTACCTCCGATTGGGTGTCGAACTGAAGGAGAAGATGAAGCCGGAGACGGTTCCGGCGACCAAAAGCGAAGTATAGGAATTCTGACCGAATCCTTGCCGCCTTTGCCCTTGGACGGGGAAGGGCGGCTTTTTTTGCATGAACCGGCTTGCTTTCGCCCAGAATAACTCCTAATTGGAAGGTGTTGGGCATGCAAGTCCTCGGGTGGATTCTCCTCATCATTTTGATCGCGATCCTCTTGATTCCCTTTACCACCCTGTCGATCCGGTTTCAATACCGCAAGAGGGGTGCTGACGACCATGTGGGGGTGACCCTCCGCTGGCTTGGGGGATTGGTTCGCTTACACTATAGCGTTCCCAAGCTTTCCTGGACGGAGCGAGGGGATGTTTCCACGCGCCAGGTGGTGCAGACGGGGAAGGGAAAAACCCTGATGTCCAAGAGGAAGAGGATTTCCCTCAAGAAACTGCGCCGGTTCCAAAAAAATGCCCAGCGCATGCGGAGGCAGGTTCGCGATCTTCATGGAATCCTCCGCCGATTTTTCCAGCATGTCACCTGTGAGCGGTTGGAATGGGTGTCCACCATCGGCACGGGGGATTCCGCCGAGACGGGAATCCTCACGGGGGTGGCCTGGGCCCTGAAAACCGCATTGGTTTCGGTGGCGGGAAGGTACGTACGATGGGCACGCTCTCCCCGATTGGATATCCATCCCTCCTTTGAAAGGCAGCGTCTTGAGTCCGATTTAGTGTGCATAGTCCGGTTTCGCTTGGGGCATCTTATACTTGCCGTCGCTCGCCTATATCTCAATATGCGCAAAGGGAGTGAGGGGACATGGCAGAACACCCCCTTCAGGGCCTCATGACTACCGCAATGGAAAATCTCAAAGAAATGGTTGATGTGAACACGATTGTCGGCGATCCGGTGGAAACTCCGGACGGCAGCGTCATCATTCCCGTCTCCCGCGTCGGCTTTGGTTATGCCGCCGGCGGGACGGATTTTACCCTGGACGATGCCGAAAAGGGAAACGGGCTTTCGGGGGATGA
>JAJYSD010000151.1 GCA_021793745.1 Bacillota bacterium | reverse complement strand
TTCGGTGAAAGCGACGACCTGAGGCGCAGGAGGCGTGGTTCGCTGATGTCCTCGGATGGGTTAATAAAAACAATTTTTTGCAAAAGGTAAAATAATAGAATCTGCAAATCCGTTTGTGATATAATTCACCCAATATATCGATGCCGGGAGGCATTTCCCGAACTTTGGAGTGGTTTTGCGGATAGGGGAGTGGAGTCAGTTGTCAGAGGAGAATGTGAAGAGAGAGTTGGGAACCTTTTCCCTTTTGATGACGGGTTTGGGGACCATCATCGGCTCCGGCTGGCTGTTCGGGGCCTGGAAAGCCGCCACCGTCGCCGGGCCGGCAGCCATCATCGCGTGGATTTTGGGAATGATCGTTACGGTATTTATCGGTTTGACCTATGCCGAATTGGGAACGATGTTTCCCCAAACGGGGGGAATGGTGCGCTATGCCCAGTATTCCCACGGCCCCCTCGTCGGCTTTCTGTCCGGCTGGGCCGTCTGGATCGCGATCGTGTCGGTGATCCCCGTGGAAGCGGTCGCTTCTGTTCAATATATGAGCTCCTGGCCCTGGGATTGGGCCCGGCACCTGTATGATGGTCAAGAGCTGTCAACCTGGGGCCTTCTTCTGTCCGGCATCCTGATCCTGGTTTATTTTCTGCTGAATTTCTGGACCGTCCGCCTGTTTGCGACGGCCAACAGTGCGATCACCGTGTTCAAACTCGTCGTTCCCCTTCTGACGGTATTGGGGTTGGTCGCCACCGGGTTTCACGGGGAGAACTTTACAAACCACGGCGGATTTGCTCCTTATGGATGGTCCGGAGTGCTGACGGCGGTCGCCACCTCCGGCGTGGTGTTCGCCTTCAACGGCTTTCAAAGTCCGGTCAATCTGGCGGGAGAGGCGAAAAACCCCAATCGTTCGATTCCGATTGCGGTGGTCGGAGCGATTGTGATGGCCGGCGTGCTTTATGTCCTGCTGCAAATCGCCTTTATCGGGGCCGTTGCGCCTGAGCAGGCCGCCCGGGGATGGGGGAGCATCAACTTTCACTCGCCCTTCGCCGACTTGGCCATCGCCCTCAATCTCAATTGGTTGGCCCTGCTGCTCTTTGCCGACGCCTTCGTGTCGCCGTCCGGTGCTGGTATCACCAACACCGCCACCACGGCGCGAATGGTGTACGGCATGAAGGAGAACGGACACATGCCGAAGGTGTTTGGAACGATTCACCCGATATACGGGGTGCCGCGGGCGGCCTTGTGCCTCAACCTGGCGGTTTCCTTCGTCTTCCTGTTTCTGTTTCGCGGTTGGGGATCCCTGGCGGAGGTGATTTCCGTCGCCACGCTGATCTCCTATGCTACGGGTCCCGTCGCCGTGATGGTGTTGCGTCAAAGGAGTTTTGTCAACCGGCCGATTCGGGTGAGGGGGATGGGGGTAATCGCGCCGGTGGCGTTCATCCTGGCATCGCTGATTTTGTATTGGGCCACCTGGCCGTTGACGGGCAAAGTGGTGTTGATCATGTTGTCGGGTTTGCCGATCTATATCTACTACCAGTCCAAGGAAGGCTGGGCCGATTTTCTGTCCCAGTTCAAGGCGGGATTGTGGCTGATCGGATACCTCGTTTTTATGGTCCTGGTTTCCTGTTTGGGCAGTGAGCGTTTCGGCGGCTACAACCTGATACCCTACGGGGCCGACATGGCGCTGATCGCCGCCTGCTCCCTGATCTTCTATTTCTGGGGGATCAAAAGCGCCCGGCGCTCCGATCCGGCCCGGGAAGGCTGATCGGGGGCGGACAGGCTGGATAAACGGTACGTGATCGGTTCGGATCGAAGGATTCAAAAAGCCCTGCGCGGTTGGCGCAGGGCGAGACTGCTGACAAACCTCAAAGATTGGGAGGCGGGAGGGCGATTTTCCGCCTCGACTCCATGCAGTGGCAAGTCGCTCGGCGAAAATCGCTTCCTCCTTTTGATCCTTTGTCCAACAATCGGGCCCTGCGCGGTTGGCGCAGGGCTTTTTTCGTCAAAAGGCCGGAACGACGGCACCTTTGTATTTTTCCTCCATGAACTTTTTCACTTCCGGGGAGGTGAGTGCCTCCGCCAGCTTCTGGATGGCGGGATCCTTTTCCTTGCCCTCTTTGGCGGCCAGCACGTTGACATAGGGGGAGTTCTTGTCTTCGATGAAGAGGGAATCCTTCAGCGGATTCAGCTTGGCCTGCAGGGCGTAGTTGGTGTTGATGACCGCCGCATCTACCTGATCCAGCACCCTCGGCAGAATCGCGGGTTCCAGGGCTTTAAATTTCAGCTTTTTCGGGTTGGACCGGATGTTCTTGAGGGTTTTATCCCCTTCCCGGTTGTCCAGCTTGATCAATCCCTGTTGATCCAGGAGCAGCAGCACCCGGGTCATTTCGCTGGTGGCATTGGGGATGGCGATGGTTGCGCCGTCGGGGAGCTCCTCTTTGGTCTTGTATTTTTTGGAGTAGGCTCCCATCGGTTCGATGTGCACCCCCGTCACCTTGACCAGGTGCCATCCCTGCTCTTTGTTGGTGGATTCCATCCAGGGGATGTGCTGGAAGTAGTTGGCGTCCAGCTCCCCTTCCTCCACCGCTTTATTCGGCAGGACGTAATCCTGGAAGACGCGCACTTCCAATTGGATGCCCTCTTTTTCCAGCATCGGTTTGATGTGATTCAGGATTTCGGCATGGGGTACCTGGGAGGCGCCGACGCGGAGGGTCGTTTTTTCCTGTCCGCCTCCGCCGCAGGCGGTGGTTCCCAAAAGCAGGACGAATGCGAGGACTCCGATCCACCATTTTTTCATGAGTATGCCTCCTTTTTTGTAGAAACCGGATGGACGGTTGGTTTTATCGCTTATCGGCGTGTCGCGCCAGCCGGTCGCCTCCCCATTGGACCAGCTGGACGAAGAGAACGAGCAACAGGCCGCACACATACAGCATCTGCTCGTTAAAGGATTGGAACCCGAAGCGGTAGGCGGCGTCGCCCAAACCACCTCCGCCGACGATGCCGGCCATCGCCGAAAAACTGATCAGGGTGACGCAGGTGACGGTCAGGCCGGAGATGATCGCCGGTTTGGCCTCGGGCAAAAGCACCTTGCGGACGATCTGCATCCGAGTGGCCCCCATGGCCAGGGCGGCTTCGATCACGCCCCGATCGATTTCCCGGATGGCGGTCTCCACCATGCGGGCATAAAAGGGGGCGGCGCCGGCGATCAGGGGAATGGTCGCCGCCGTCGGTCCGAGGGTGGTCCCCACAAGCCATTTGGACAGCGGGAAGAGGAAGAGGACCAGTACGATGAAGGGAACCGCCCGGAACAGGTTGACGATCACACCCAAAAGGCGTTGAATCGTCACATGTTCCCAAAGATGTCCCTTGTCGGTGATGACCAGCAGCACGCCCAGAGGAATGCCGATCAAGGCCGAGAAAAAGGTGGAGATGGCCACCATGTATACCGTTTCACCGGTTGCCTGCCACAGCAATTGGGTGTCCAATTGGTCAAACATGGGAGATCACCTCGCGGTTTTCCTCCGATATCGCCTCAACGGCGTCCTGGACGGCCTCCTTCGGGCCGCTGATCTTCAGTGCCACCCGGTCATCCTGCTCCGCCGCATCGGGCAGGATCGTCGCGGTGACGCCCTGCTTCACCCGTGCGGCCAAATGGCTCCAGAGGCGGTCCAGCTTATCGGCGTGGATTCGAAGCAGCGCGGTGTGTTGTTCCGATTCCGCCTTTTCCGTAATCAGGGATTCCACGAATTGCCGGGTGACCGGATGCCGGGGGTTGTTGAACAGCGTCTCCACATTCCCCTGTTCCACAATTTTTCCGTCTTCCATGACGGCCATGCGTTGGCACAGCCGTTTGACCACGCTCATCTCGTGGGTGATGATCACCATCGTGATTCCCGTATCCCGGTGAATCTCTTTGAGCAGTTCCAGGATGGAAGCGGTGGTTTCGGGATCCAGCGCCGATGTGGCTTCGTCACACAGGAGCAAGACCGGATCGTTGGCCAGGGCCCGGGCGATGCCGACCCGTTGCTTTTGTCCGCCGGACAGTTGGGAGGGATAAGCGTTTGCCCGGTGGGCGAGTCCCACGCGCTCCAGCAGCGTGTCTACCTTTTCCCGGATCTCCTTTTTCGATTTGCCGGCGAGCTCCAGGGGAAAGGCGACGTTTTCCCAAACCGTGCGGGACCAGAGCAGGTGAAAATGCTGAAAGATCATGCCGATTTTCTTGCGCACTTCCCTCAGCTCGCGCTCGCTGCTTTCGGAGATGGTGATTCCATTCACCGTGACGCGCCCTGACGTGGGCTTTTCCAGGCCGTTGAGCAGGCGGAGCAACGTGCTTTTCCCGGCGCCGCTGTGCCCGACGATGCCGAAAATTTCGCCGCGCCGGATTTCCAGTCGGATATCCTCGAGGGCCACGACATCCCCGTGTTTTGGGGAGCGGTATATTTTTTCTACATGATCCAGTACGATCATCCGATTTTTCACCACCTGTTTAATAAAAAATCCCTTCCTGCCAGAGCAGAAAGGGATCTTTAACCTAAAATCGCCTCTCTCATCTGCCAGAACCGATGGGCTCTGCAGGAATTGGCACCATTTCCGCGTAAAGCTGCGGACGGTTGCCGGGTTTCATCGGGCCAGTCCCTCCACCTCTCTGGATAAGAGCGCGCGTCATCGACGTATCCGATTGTCAAGAATCATCGTACTATGACACGGTTTAATGTGTCAACTGGATCCCCGTATGTTATACAAATATCAACTTTCCAAACATTAACTTAAAAACCGGAATTCCCATGAACCTTTGGAAATATAGCCGGGCAAAGCGCCCGGCCTTCGGTGTTCGATAGGAGAAATCGGAGGAATTGGTTCGACCGCCAATGGAGCAAAACGATAGAAGTCGGCGGTGCCTTACACCCAACGGACAACCTTTTCCAAAATGTTTTCGATGAAGGGGT
>JAJYSD010000150.1 GCA_021793745.1 Bacillota bacterium | reverse complement strand
GCTCCGTCCTCTTCACCCTCCGCGACAGCAACAACAATGCCCTCAGCAGCGTGAACGTGACGGGCGTCTCCGCCTCCGGAACCACCTGGAACGGGAGCGTCTGTGCCGCCAACCCCCCCACCGCCAAACAGACCAGGAGCTGTCCCCGGACGTAGTTGCCCAGGGCTTCATCGATATCCCTCAGCACGCGCAGGATCTCCTTCCGCCGATGTCTGGGAAAGAGGGTCACAAAGGAACGTTCGATCACCTGCGCATCCTTCAGCATGTAATACACCAGGAAGGGGATGATCAAAGCCAGGAACACCTGATTGAGGGTGGTGCCCAGGCCCGTCAAGAGATTTCCGATGCCATCGGTAACCCACTGTTCCAGCCGATCCAGGGATTTTTCAATCCCCGCCCGGACACTATCGGGCAACAGGTACTTGTTGTCGTTGTACTGTTGAATCCATGACTGCATCTGCAGGTTCCACTCGGGAAGGTGCTCCGCCATCTCCTTCATCTGGGTGTTCACCAGGGGAGACATGTTCACAAAGACGATACCGATCGACGCGATAAACAGCGTATAGATGAGCAGCACCGCCACCGAGCGGGGCACCGCCCGCCCGCTGAAGAGATTCACCACGGGATGGAGCACATAAGAAATGATGACGGCGAGGAGATAGGGCATGAGTACCGCCTTCAAAAAATGAAACAGTTCCTTCAAAAGTGGAGCGATCTGCACCAGCATAAAGATGATGCCGAGAATAATCAGCGTCATGAGCGCCGGATAAATCTTGCGATTGTAAAAAGGTTCCATCGGGATCACCCACCCTGCCTGGAGAAAACCGGCCGAAGCGTACCGCTCCGGCCCTTTCCTCGCGGTGCGGCACTTCTTCGGGCCCGTCTCGGTCATTACGAGGGCTCATCCAAAAAATACGGCGCAACACTGGCGGATATGCTATGAAAAAACCTCCGGGGCATACCCGGAGGTCAGCCGGTCGGCCGCGGGGAGTCTTAACGGGCCATGCGGCGCATCAACCGGTTCCCCATGACCTGGAACATCGTCCGTCCGAAATCCATATTCATCCGCATCTTTGAGAACCAATTGGAGCCCGCGCGGCGCCGCAGGGGAGAAAAATGCATTCCCCCCCGACCGTCCCTCCACTTTTTGATCAAAAACGCGGCGGTCAACAGCATTGCCAATCGCGCAATATACCGTTTGTACATCGGGTAACCTCCTCGCTCGGGGTCACTCACAGGGTCGCCTGATTCGGAGGGTTCAAAAACAGATCGTTCAGGGAGCTGAGGCTCCCGTCCTCCTCCACTTGATACACCGCCTCGATCCGGCCGCTGGTCACGGACAGCTCGACGAAGCAATGCCAGCAATAATACTGATGGGTACCCACTTTCCCGAGATCATGGGAATTGCAATTTGGACAGCGAAGCATGTTTTCCCCTACTTTCCATTGGCATCTTGCAGTGGAATGTTCTCATCCGGGGTAATGATCACATCTTTACCCCAGGTCAGATGCATCCTCCCCGGCCTCAGCACCTTGCGGCCGCCCAAGACATCGGCCAGGAATCCATCAGACAGTTCGTATCCAACCAGGGTTCCCAATTCTTCCCGAAAATAGACATCTTCCACCCAGCCCAGTTCCCGGCCGTTTGCCATGACGACGGGCCGTCCCTTCAGTTTTCGGGTCCCGGAGAGAAGCCCGACCCATTCTCGCTGCTCATCGCCCAGGGGAGAAATGACATCTTCGCTGTCGATCATGACGGCATCGGCGCCGAAGGACGCGATGTTTTCGACGGCGATGAACCGCCCGCGCCGCACCCAGCCATCCTTTTCCAACAAAACCCCCCGCAGTTGCTGCCGACCGTCAAACAACAAATCGCGAACGACGCCGATTTGTTCACCCGTGTCCGAGACAATGACCGGCAAGCCGATGACGTCCCGGGATTTGCGCAAGGATCCTCCTCCTTCCGCTACCCTTAGTATGGGTCGCCCCGGGAAAGCCATGCTGGGGGATCGTTACCATGTCGACGAGCGGATCCGTTCGACGAGACAGCTGTTCCGTTCCTGCCGGTCCTGCCTTCGGACCCCGAAGGACAGGGCATTCAGTTCGCCGCACAAAATCAGGTACGATTTGCTCCGCGTAATCCCCGTGTAAATCAGATTGTGCTGGAGCATCCTCCGATACGCGTGCAACACGGGAAAAATGACGATGGGAAATTCGGAGCCCTGGGCCTTGTGAACGGAACAGGCATAGGACAGCGCGATTTGGTTGAGCTGATTTCGCTTGTAGGGGACCTCCACCTGGTCGAAGCGAACCCAGAGAACCGGGTCCTCCGGTCCGGCCTCTTCCTGGATGGCCACCACCAATCCCATGTCGCCGTTGTAAATGGGGTGCTCGGGATGATTGACGAGCTGAAGCACTTTGTCCCCCAAACGAAAAATGTGATCCCCCCAGGCGATCTCCTTTTTGTCCGGATGGCCCGGATTGACCGCCTCCTGAAGGGTCCGGTTGATGCGGTCCACACCGGCGGGCCCCTTATAGATGGGCGCCAGAACCTGTACATCAAAAAGAGTATATCCCCGATTCAGGGCCTGCTGGTACGTTTGGAGAATCACCTTCAATACCTGCTCCCGGCTACAGGGAAAAAAGCGCCGGTCCGGCTGGGGCTCCAGCAGATCATCGGGCAATTCTCCCCGCTTCAAAGCATGGGCCAGGTGAATAATCGACGAATTTTTCTCCTGACGAAAAATCTCCGTCAGCTCCACCCGGGGAATCGCCTCCACCTGGAGAAGATGGTGCAACACGTTGCCGGGCCCCACCGAGGGCAGCTGGTCCTGATCCCCCACAAAGAGCACCTGCATCCCCTTGGGTACGGAACGAAGCAGCTGGTTGGCCAGCCAAATGTCCATCATGGAAACCTCGTCGACGATCAACACCGAGCCGGAGATGGGATGGTCCGCATCGTGCTCAAAAAACTCCCCCCGCCAGCCCAACAGCCGGTGAATCGTCATCGCCGGCAACCCGGTCGCCTCGGACATCCGTTTCGCCGCCCGACCCGTGGGAGCCACCAGCCGGATCGGATACGGGCGTTCCGTCCCTTCATAGGCTTTCGGGTCGAGGGACCAGCCCTTCAGCCGGGCAAACAGATGGCAGATCCCCCGGATCACCGTCGTCTTACCCGTGCCGGGTCCCCCGGTCAGGATCATCATCGGCGAGGTGACGGCGGTCATCATCGCCTCCCGCTGCTTGTCCGCATAGGCGACGCCCAGTTCCTCCTCCACCTCTCCGACGGCCCGGTACAGTTCATGGACGGGGATCTCCTCCACTTCCTCCTCCAGGAGGGCCCTGATCCGCAAAGCCACGCCCCGCTCTGCGTAATACAGGGAGGGAAGATAATATTTTCCTTCCTCTTCGAACAATCGCCCCTCCTCCACCATGTGGGAAAGGTACCTTTCCCGCTCCTCCCGGGAAAAGGGATTGTCGTCATCGAGCAACCGGTCGACCCACTCCTTTAGCTCCTCCGCGGTCACGAAGACATGGCCGCCGGAGAGGGCCGCCTCCTTCACCGCATAGAGCGCGGCGGCCTGAAACCGCTCCGGGGATTCGGATGCGATCCCGATTCGCCGGGCGATCTCATCGGCCCGCCGGAAGCCCACCCCTTCCACATCATCGATCAGCCGATAGGGATTTTCCTTGATGCGCTCGATCGTCTCCTGCTTGTACTGCTGAACCACCTTCAGGGCGAGGGTGGGACCCATGCCGAATTCGTAGAGAAACACCAGCGCCTGTTCGATGGCGTGATGCTCCCGCAGGTGATCGGCGATGGCCTGGGCGCGGGATGCGCTCAGCCCCGGCACATCGGACAAAATGTCCGGATTGGCGGCGATTTGGTCCAGGGCGTCCGGACCCAGGTGATCGACAATTTTTTGGGCCGTCACCTTGCCGACGCCGGGAAAAAGCCCGCTCGACAAGTACTTGATCACAGCCTCGGCGGAACGGGGCACCTCTTTCTTGACCCGATGGACGTGGTACTGCAGGCCGTATCGGGCATGATCCACCCATTCCCCGTAACAGGTCAGAACCTCGTCCGGATGGGGGCGGATAAAATGGCCGACGATCACCACTTCATCGGTATCCAGCGTTTCGTTCGACTCCTCCACCCGGATCAGGTATACGCCGAACCCGTTTTCTTCGTTGTAATAGATTTCCTGGATCAAGGACCCCTTGATGTATCCTTCCGAAAAGAGATCCAAGCGGGGCTGTTTCATGGAAAACCGCACCTCATTGCCCGTGATCTTTAAGTATTAGTATAGAAAGAAAAGAACACACATTCTACCCACAATCGCACCAAAAAATCGACCCTTTCCCCGAGACCGATGAAAAACGCAACGGGTGAAAAAAACAAGGGATGTCCCGCGAAATGCCTTCGCGGCACATCCCATTACCTTTTCACCGCCCGCCGCCTGTCAGCCGACGGACGACGCGAGCCACCGTTTCCGCCGCCTTTGTCACTTCCTCCACGGTATTTCCCAGACCGAAGCTGAACCGCACCGCCGACCGGAGGATCTCGTCGGGTAAGTTCATCGCCTTCAGCACGTGGGAAACCTCCAGAGTACCCGAGGTGCAGGCGGACCCGCTGGAGCAGGCGATCCCCTCCAGGTCCAGATTCATCAACAGGGTTTCCGTCTCGGTTCCCGGGAAGCTGACATTCAGAATGTGGGGCAAATGGCGCCGGGGATGACCGTTGACGGTAAAGGGGATTTCTTCCCGCTCCCACACCCGGATCATCGCCTCGCGGCAACGCCGCGCCTGTTCCAGATGCTCCCGGCGGGAAGCGGCCGCCAGTTCCGCCGCCTTTCCGAAGCCGACAATTCCCGGCACATTTTCCGTCCCCGCCCGCCGACGCATCTCCTGGGAA
The DNA here is from genome assembly GCA_021793745.1 of Bacillota bacterium. Lineage (GTDB taxonomy): Bacteria > Bacillota > Bacilli > Thermoactinomycetales > DSM-44946 > Planifilum. The sequence goes on along the minus strand of JAJYSD010000150.1, from coordinate 65 downwards.
CCGCCAAACATATGGGGAGTCAAGGAGACCCCCCTGGCTACATAGAGGGCGCCAACCCCAGATCG
>JAJYSD010000149.1 GCA_021793745.1 Bacillota bacterium | reverse complement strand
ACGAGTCGTATCACACGCCTCACCTGCCCGACGTCGTCGTTTTCCCGGAGAGCCGGGAAGACGTCAGCCGCATCCTGCAATTCGCCAACTCCCGCGAAATCCCCGTCATCCCCTTCGGGCTCGGAAGCAGCCTGGAGGGACATGTGATCCCCTATCGCGGAGGCATCTCCATCGACTTTCAACGCATGAACCGGATCCTCGAAGTTCGACCGGAGGATATGCTGGTCCGTGTACAGCCCGGAGTGACGAGAACCCAATTGAATAAGGAATTGAAAAAATACGGACTGTTCTTTTCGGTGGATCCGGGAGCGGATGCCACGCTGGGAGGCATGGCCGCCACCAACGCGAGCGGAACCACGGCGATACGCTACGGCGTGATGCGGGATCAGGTGAGAGATCTGGAGGTGGTGCTGGCCGACGGCAGAATCATCCGTACCGGCGGCCGGGCGGCCAAATCATCATCCGGATACCATTTGACGGGCCTGTTCGTCGGTTCCGAAGGAACCCTGGGCGTGTTCACCGAGCTGACCCTCCGGGTCTTCGGCATCCCGGAGGCGATCATGGCAGCACGGGCCGTATTTCCCACGGTGGAGCAGGCGGTCAATGCCGCCGTTGCCATCATCTCCTCCGGAATTCCGGTGGCCCGCATCGAGCTGGTGGATGCCCTGTCGATGAAATATATGAACGAGCACAGCGAAACCCGCTACCCGGTGGCCCCGACCCTGTTTTTGGAGTTTCACGGGAATGAGGAGGGCTTGAAAAAGGACGTTGCCTTCGCCGAAGAGCTGGCAAAGGGCGAAGCGTGTCAGGGTTTTCAGTTCGAAACCGACACGAAGGCCAGGGCGAAGCTGTGGGAATCCCGCCACCAGCTGGCTTACGCCTTTATTCACCGGTCACCCGGCAAAAAGCTGATGGTAACCGATGTGTGCGTTCCCATGTCGGAATTGGCCGGCGCCGTGGAGCACGCCCGAAACGTCCTGGATCAGGCGGGGATGGAGGGAGGCATTCTCGGCCATATCGGGGATGGAAACTACCACGTGCTCCTGATGATCGATCCGGCGGATCCCCGGGATGTGGAAAAAGCCGAAGCGATCAACGCCGCCATCGTCGAATACGCCCTCAGCCGGGGAGGCACGTGTACGGGGGAGCACGGCGTCGGTGTGGGGAAAATCCGATACCAGCGCCGGGAACATCAAGGCGCCCTGGACGTGATGATGGACATCAAGCAGGGGTTGGATCCGAAGGGGATCCTCAACCCGGGCAAAAAACTGCCGGCCGATTGAGGCTCCCGCAGGCCGCAAAAAGGTGCCGCAACCCGAGAATGCGGCACCATCATTTTATTGACAAAAGGTTCCGTATGCATGTGTCGCCGGTTCCCCCGCGGTGGAAGCGAGGAAGGATCCGCAGGATGAGGCTCCTGGCCGTCGTGACGCCGATTTTAACGTCAATCGATTTCACCGGAACCGGGCCGTCTCCAGGTGTCGGGCGGTGCGGCGGAATGTCCGGGGAGGGAGCAACCGGATTGCCGACCTTCGGATTTATGCCTTCTCCAGTACATCGATAAACGCTTCATAGGATTTCGCCTTGAGCAGGGATTGGACTAGGGCTGGGCTTTCGATGATCTTTCCCAGCAGTTCGTACAGGGATTGTAAATCTTCCTGGCTTTCCCGCTTGACACTGAGCACACAGACCAGTTGGACCGGTCGGGATCCCCAGATGACCGGCTTTTCCAGAGTGCACACCGCCAAAAAGGTTTGGTCGGAACGCGGTGTGATCGGATGGGGAACCGCCACCAGGTTCCCGTAGGCCGTGGGAGCCACTTGCTCCCGATCATGCATTCCCTCCAGAAAATCGGGGTCCACCAGCCCTTGGTCGCGCAATCGCTCATGCATGAAGGCAAGCACTTCATCCCGGGAGGAAAAGCGCCTCCCCAAAAAGAGGAGATCCTTGCGAAGATATTGAACCGCCGGCATCTTCCGCTCCAAAATGTGGGATTCGATCCGTGCCAAATCCGGATTGCCGATGACGGCATTCACCTCCACCACGGGAACCGGCAGCGGATCGGAGATGGGGATGGAGCTGATGATAAAATCGATGCTTCCCAGGTCCCATCGATGCAAATTGTAATACTCCGTCGTCCCCACCACACGCAACCGGTTTCCGAAACGGTTTTTGATTTTGTAATAGATCAGGCGGGCGGTTCCCAGGCCCGAAGCGCACACGATCAGACAACGCTTGGGGGCGGTGTTGGATTTTTTCCTTTCGATGGCGACCCCGAGGTGCAGGGCCAAATATCCCACCTCATCCTCGTTGATCCGGACCCCGGTCGCTTCCTCGATGGCCATCCCCGCGACCACACCCGCCTCAAAGGCCAGCGGGTAATTCTTTTTGATATCCTCCAGCATCGGATTTCGGATGTTCATGCCGAATTTGTACCGGTGAATCGCCGGTTTGAGATGCAGACCGAGGTCCATGATCAGCTCCCGATCCTGTTTCAGGTCGATCTCCAGCTCCGCTTCGATTTTATCCAGGGCGGCATGAACCAGGTGCAAAATCTCCTCATCCACCATCTGCTCGACCGACGAAATTCTCATCTTGGTGCCCAACAGATGCATCGCGATATAGGCGGTCTCTTCCCGGGGAAAGGAGATCCCGAAGGCCTCCTCGACATCGTTGACGATTCGGCCGGCGACTTCGTATTCCCGTTGACTTGCGATCTCCTTCATATCGGCCGGATACAGCTTCACCCGATGGCCGCTGCGAATCCGCCTGCAGGCGATGGCGATATGCATCAGCAGGTTGTGGAAGGAAATGTCGGAGATGGTGATGCGGTGTTCCTGGATGTGTTTCAGAATGATTCTCCGGATCCGCTTCAGTTCCTCCCGGGGCAGGGGGAGAAGGGGGGGATCGGATGAGAGGTGCCAGCGATCGCTGTTGGAAAAAAGGGTATCCGCCATGCAAAACCGGAGCTTCATTTCCCGGCCGGACACCCTCAGGCCGTAATGGGGGCGGGAAATCAATCGGATGTCGTATGCGCCCAACCGCTGCTTCACCAGCTTCAGGTCGTTCTGAATCGTCGACTTGCTGACGTAGATCTCGTCGGCCAGGTCTTCCAGCTTCAAATACCCGTCGTTCAACAGCAAACGCCGGATAATGTGGGTCACCCGCTCCTCCGGTGTCAGGGGGACCCTGGGATCGGCTTTCCCAAAGCGGGATTGCAGGAATTGAAGGAAGCGGTGCTCATCCCGGATCACCAACTGATACCCCTTTCCCATCAAGGACTCCACCCGGGCACCGTGTTGGGAAAGAAGTTCATCCAGGTGTTTGATATCCTTCCGGATGGTCCGCACCGTGACCCGGTTCACATCGGCCAGGTATTTACCGGTCACCGGAGCGCGGGCTCCCATCAATTCCCGCAAAATGCGTTGCATACGCCGAGTCAACATCTCACCCCACCTTGCTCCGATTCCCCGAATCGAATCCGCTGCCCTGCAAAGGGTTAATCGAAACCGTTACGGTTGGCCACTTCCCGAAACCAATGGGCGCTCTTCTTCGGGGTCCTTTTTTGGGTTTTGAGGTCGACGGAGATCAGGCCATAGCGATTTTTGTATGCATTCATCCAGGACCAGTTGTCCATAAACGTCCACAGGTGATACCCCTTGACGTTGCACCCTTCTTCGATGGCCCGATGCAGCCATTTCAAATGCTCCCGGATAAATTGGATCCGGTAATCATCCTGGATGATCCCGTCTTTGAGAAAGCGCTCCTCATCCTGAACCCCCATCCCGTTTTCCGAGACATAGGATTCGATGTTGCCGTAGTTCTCTTTCAGGTTGATCATGATGTCGTAAATGCCCTTTTCGTAAATCTCCCATCCCCGATAGGGATTCATTTTCCGCCCCGGCATTTCATAGGGATCAAAGAACCATTCGGGCATAAAGGGACCGTAGGGATTGGGGAGATGCTCCTTCGCTTTGACGCGGCGGGGCTGATAATAATTTACCCCGAGAAGATCCACTTTCCCTTCCTTTAACAGCTCCCGATCCCCGGCTCGCACCTCCGGCAGCTGTCCATACTCCCTCAGGAGATCGATCAATTCCCGGGGATATTCGCCCCGGACCGCCGGATCCAGAAAACTCCGGTTAAAGAACAGATCGGCGATGTGAGACGCTTTCCGATCCGCCGGATGCGAGCTTCGGGGATAGGACGGGGTCAGATTGAGAATGATCCCGATCTTCCCCTGGATCCCCGCTCGGCGAAACGCCCGGACCGCCTTGGCATGGGCCAGCATCGTGTGATAGGCCACTTGCACGGCCCGCTTAAAATCGACCACGTTCGGATAGTGGAAATCGTACAGATAACCTCCCTCCACCGGGACGATCGGCTCATTGAAGGTGAACCACACCTTTACCCGGTCACCGAACAGCCGAAAAGCCGTTTCGGCGTAGGCCGCATAGGCGTCCACCACATCCCGGTTCTCCCAGCCGCCTTCTTCTTGCAATTCCAGGGGCATGTCAAAGTGGAAAAGGTTGACGAAGGGTTCGATTCCGCAGGCCCGCAGCTCCTGGATGACGCTACGGTAAAAGTCCACCGCCTCCGGATTCACTTCCCCCCTGCCCCCCGGGATGAGCCTCGCCCAGGAGATGGAGAGACGAAAGGAATTGTGGCCGATCTCCTTCATCAATCGGATATCTTCCCGGTAGCGGTGATAGAAATCGGAGGCCGTGCCTGGACCCACCTGATCGTAAAAGCGATGGGGTTCGATCTCGTACCAATGGTCCCAGATGGTTTTCCCCTTTCCCCCTTCCCCGGCCGCTCCCTCGATCTGGGCCGCCGACGTGGCGCTTCCCCACCAAAAGTCCTCTGGAAAACGATATTTTACGGTCATGCGTTTCCCCCCGAACGGTTGCTCCGATAAAGTTCGATGATTTCCACCGCCAGATCCCGCACCGCCATCGATGTCATGAGATGATCCAGCGAGTGGAC
>JAJYSD010000148.1 GCA_021793745.1 Bacillota bacterium | reverse complement strand
GGGGTATGAGGGCTATTTCCGGGATCATGCGGAGGAATATGTGGATCACGATCCGGAAAAGGCCAAAAGCCTGCTGCGGGAGGGAATGGAGGAGCTGGACATCGACACCCTGCCCGCCATCGAGCTCCTCGTCTATGATGATGACCGGAAACGGATCGCCCTCGTCCTGAAGGAGCAGTTGCAAAAAAACCTCGGCGCCGAAATCCGGATCCATCCCCTTCCCCAGAAACAAAAATTTGAAGTGGAGGAGCAGGGAAAATTTCACCTCTCCTTCGTCCGCTGGACCGGGGATTACAATGATCCGATGACCTTCCTCGAGATGTGGCACTCCCAAAACGCCCTCAACTTCGGCGGCTGGAGCAACAAGCGGTATGATCGATTGATCGATCGCTCCCGGGAGAATACCGACTACCGGAAGCGCGAGAGGGACTTGATCGAGGCGGAGAAAATCCTGGTGGAAGAAGCGGGAGCGGCTCCCCTCTATTACGAAAAGGAAGCTTATCTGCAAAAGACCTATGTGAAGAACCTGGTCCGTCATCCGGTCGGAGCCAAGTATACGCTCAAGTGGGTACGCATCGATGAAAATCTGAAAAACGGGGAGCGCTGAGGCCTTTAAGCCAATCTGCCGGTAGAAAAGATCGGGGGCGCCTTGCAAAGGGGCGGGACAGGAGGTAACATGGCTGTTGGATATCGGCCGGTAGGCCTGGACGAAGAAAATCCGCCGGCGGGTAGGATCCGGATTGCGGGACATCTGCAAGATTTTTTGTCGGGGGAGGCCCCGATTTCTTCTTGCAACTGTCTCGTCTCTTTTATATAATATTACTCGTTGGTTTGTGGACAGCGATGAAGCGGAAGGTTGCCGACACACCCGGCCCCTTTGCCATGGGTGATCGGGAAATTTTCGCGGAGAAGTCCATTGTCAAAATGGGCGAAAGGGAGGGGCATTGATGGCCAAGCAGAAAATTCGCATCCGGCTCAAAGCGTACGACCACCGCATCTTGGACCAGTCTGCGGAGAAGATCGTCGATACTGCTAAGCGGACGGGTGCCGGCGTATCGGGGCCGATTCCGCTGCCGACGGAGCGATCGGTGATTACCATCCTGCGGGCGGTTCACAAGGATAAGGACTCTCGTGAGCAATTCGAGATGCGGACCCACAAGCGATTGATCGACATCGTCAACCCGACGCCGCAGACGGTGGACGCGTTGATGCGGTTGGATCTGCCGTCCGGTGTAGATATTGAAATCAAATTATAGAGGCTGATGCAACCCAGGCCGTCAGGAGGTGTTTGAGGTGAAGGGGATTCTCGGCAAGAAGCTGGGGATGACACAGGTCTTTGACGCCGAGGGCACGGCGGTGCCGGTAACGGTGATTGCTGCGGGCCCCTGTGTCGTTCTCCAGAAGAAAGAAAAAGCGACGGACGGGTACGAAGCCGTTCAGCTCGGTTTTGAAGACAAGAAGGAACATCGGGCGAACCGTCCGGAAATCGGCCATGCCAAAAAGGCCGGGACGGCGCCGAAACGCTTTATCCGCGAGATTCGCGGGATGAATCCGGCGGAGTATGAACTGGGTCAGGAAGTGAAGGTCGACCTGTTCGCCGAAGGCGAAGTGGTGGATGTTACCGCCACATCGAAGGGGAAGGGCTTTGCTGGCGCGATCAAGCGGCACAATCAAGCCCGCGGACCGATGAGCCACGGCTCGAAGTATCATCGGGGACCCGGCTCCCTCGGGGCGGTCGATCCGGCTCGCGTGTTTAAGGGTCAATCCCTCCCCGGACGCATGGGAGGCGAACGCGTGACCATCCAGAACCTGAAGGTGGTCAAGGTGGACCCCGAGCGGAACCTGCTCCTGATCAAGGGTTCGGTGCCGGGACCGCGGAACAGCTATGTCATCATCAAGTCTGCCGTAAAGAGCCAGTGATGTTTTCGAAGGGAAAGGAGGATCCGACATGCCAAAGGTGGCAGTGTACGATATGAACGGCAGCCAGGTGGACGACATCGAATTGTCCGATGCCGTGTTCGGTATCGAGCCTCATGCCGCCGCCCTCCACGATGCCGTTGTCATGCAGTTGGCGTCGATGCGACGGGGGACCCATGCGGTGAAGAACCGGGCAGCCGTACGCGGAGGAGGACGCAAGCCCTGGCGGCAGAAAGGGACCGGCCGGGCCCGTCACGGCAGCATCCGTTCGCCCCAGTGGGTGGGCGGAGGGGTTGTCTTCGGACCGACCCCCCGCAGCTATGCCTACAAGTTGCCGAAGAAAGTGCGCCGTCTGGCGATGAAGTCGGCCCTGTCGTCCAAAGTGAGGGATAATGAGCTGATCGTCCTCGACGCACTGAAGATGGAACAACCCAAAACCCGTGAGATGGTGAAGGTTCTGGACAATTTGAAGGCGGACCGGAAAGCGCTGCTGGTCAGCTCCGAATACGACGAAAACGTGGCCTTGTCCGCCCGCAACATTCCCGGGGTGAAGTTCGTAAAAGCCGATGGACTGAACGTGTACGACATTTTGAACCACGACAAAGTGATCCTCACTCGGGACGCAGTGGCCCGCGTGGAGGAGGTGTGGGGCCGGTGAAAGACCCTCGCGATATCATCCGCCGTCCGGTGATCACCGAGAAGTCGACGGATCTGATGGCGGAGAAGAAGTATGTCTTCGAAGTGGATCCGAAGGCCAACAAGACGGAGATCAAACAGGCGGTGGAGCAGATTTTCGGTGTGAAGGTGGAAAAGGTGAACACCATGAACGTCCGCGGAAAGGTGAAGCGGTTCGGCCGCTACAGCGGACGGAGGCCCAACTGGAAAAAGGCCATTGTGAAGCTGACGGAGGACAGCAAGGCGATCGAGGTCTTCGAAGTCTGATCCCCTGAGAAAAGGAGGGAGAATCAATGGGTATCAAGCATTTTAAACCCACCTCTCCGGGTGTGCGGCAGAAGACGGTCTCCGCCTTTGAGGAGATCACCACCGATAAGCCGGAAAAATCCCTTCTTGCGCCCTTGACCCGGAAAGCGGGGCGGAACAACCAAGGGAAAATCACGGTGCGCCACCACGGGGGTGGGCACAAGCGGAAGTACCGGATCATCGATTTCAAGCGGAACAAGGATGGGATTCCCGGAAAGGTGGCGACCATCGAGTACGATCCCAACCGCTCGGCGCGGATCGCCCTCATCCATTATGCAGACGGCGAAAAGCGGTACATCCTGGCTCCCCACGGGCTGAAGGTGGGAGACAAGATCATGTCCGGGCCCGATGCGGACATCAAGGTGGGTAACGCCCTGCCCCTGGCCAACATCCCGGTGGGTACGGTGATCCACAACATCGAGTTGAAACCGGGTCGCGGCGGACAGATGGTTCGCGCGGCGGGCGCCCAGGCGCAGCTGTTGGGGAAGGAAGGCGATTATGCCATCATTCGTCTCGCATCCGGCGAGGTTCGCATGGTTCGCAAGGAGTGCCGGGCCACCATCGGCCAGGTGGGCAACGTGGACCACGAACTGATCACGATCGGTAAAGCGGGACGGGCGCGCTGGCTGGGACGCCGTCCGTCGGTTCGCGGTTCGGCGATGAACCCTGTGGACCACCCGCACGGTGGCGGGGAGGGTAAAGCTCCCATCGGGCGGAAGTCGCCGCTGACTCCGTGGGGCAAACCGACTCTCGGTTTCAAGACCCGGAAGAAAAACAAGCCTTCGGACAAATACATCGTCCGGCGCCGCAAGAAATAATTTCTCCACATGGAGTAAGCGCAGAGCCGCGGATCACTCAACCGCCTTTCTACGTCGCCCTATGGGGCGCACGGGCGCTTTTGAAGGATTCGGGCCGTTCCCTGGAGAGCGGCGCGGTCAACGCGCTGTCGCTTACCTATACCCTTCTCGACCCGGAGAAAAACTGCCCGAAGGGAGGTCGCATGTATGGGTCGCAGCCTGAAGAAAGGCCCCTTTGCCGATGAGCACCTGATGAAAAAAGTGCGGGAGCTGAACGAGAAGAACGAAAAGCGCGTGATCAAGACCTGGTCCCGCCGTTCCACCATTTTCCCCGAATTCGTCGGGCACACCTTCGCCGTCTATGACGGTCGGAAACACGTGCCGGTGTACGTGACAGAGGATATGGTGGGACACAAGCTGGGTGAATTTGTTCCCACCCGCACCTTCCGCGGTCACGCTGGCGATGATAAAAAGACGCGCAAACGGTAGAGGACCGGTCTTGAAGAGAGGAGGTTTGAAAGATGCGAGCGAGAGCCGTCGCACGTTACGTCCGGATCGCACCCCGCAAGGCGCGGCTGGTAATTGACTTGATCCGCGGGAAGTCCGTGGAGGAAGCCTTGGCGATCCTGCGTTTTACTCCCCGGGCCGCCTCGCCGATCATTGAAAAGGTGTTGCGCTCGGCGGTGGCCAATGCGGAGCACAACTACAACATGGATACCTCGCGCCTTTATATCGAGAAAGCCTACGTGGACGAAGGTCCGACGATGAAGCGGTACCGCCCGATGGCTAGGGGGCGGGCCGGCCGGATCAACAAGCGGACCAGCCACATCACCGTGGTCGTGTCCGATGAATAAGGAGGGATGAACCGGTGGGTCAAAAGGTAAGTCCGGTGGGACTCCGGGTTGGAATCATCCGGGACTGGGAGTCCAAGTGGTACGCCGGAAAGGATTATGCCGACCTGTTGCACGAGGATATTCGAATCCGTGAATATATCGGTCGCCGGTTGAAGGATGCCGCCGTTTCCACCATCGAAATCGAGCGGGCCGCCAACCGGGTGAACATCACCATCCACACCGCAAAGCCCGGCATGGTGATCGGGAAGGGCGGAGCGGAAGTGGAAGCGCTGCGCCAGGAACTGGTCAAGATGACCGGGAAAAAGGTGCACATCAACATCAGTGAAATCAAGGTGCCGGAACTGGATGCCAAATTGGTTGCGGAGAACATCGCCCAACAGCTGGAACGTCGTATCTCCTTCCGCCGCGCAATGAAACAGGCCATCCAGCGGACCCTCCGGGCCGGGGCCAAGG
>JAJYSD010000147.1 GCA_021793745.1 Bacillota bacterium | reverse complement strand
ATCCGGTAACCGCTACTTTTCCCGATGGGAGGCTTCGGTTGATCAGCGAACCGATCGTGGAATCCGCCAAGGAAGCGATGATCCCGCCGTGGACATTTCCTCCCCGGTTCCGCATGAAGGGCGTGATCGGCACACGAAACTGATATACCCCTTCCTCGACAAATTCGCCGGAAAGGCCTAAAAAGCCGGAAAGGTAGGCGCTCCCCCGCTCCCGCTTCTGTCGGATCGCCTGCAGCGTCAACCGGAGAAGGGCCTGCTCCTCATCGGAACCGGTCATAGCCACCTGTTTCAACGCATCCCACAAATCCAACCGCATTCCCCCCTGACGAAAAAGAGAAGCCCACTTTCCCCAGGGCTTCCCTTCCGCATGTGCGTAAATCCGGCCTTTCAGAGTTCCTTATCCGCAGCCGACGCCAGCTCCGTGAGGCAGTTGCGGCAGACGTTCCGGTTGCGGAATACGATCATATCCTCGGATTGACCGCAAAAAAGACAGGACGGATTATATTTTTTGAGAACAATTCGGTTCCCGTCGACGTAGACCTCCAGCGGATCCCGGACATCGATTCCCAGGGTTCTCCTCAATTCCACCGGGAGCACCACCCGCCCCAGTTCGTCTACTTTTCTAACAATCCCCGTCGCCTTCATCCTTGAGACCTCCTAACGCCCAAACAGATTCCTTCTACTGTGATATACCACTCTTAGCTTAAGGGTTAACATGATACACTTCCAGCGGAAATGTTTGACATTTAAGATCAAAATATTTCCTTTTTTCGCTTGGGGGAGGATTTTGGCAAAACCGATTCGAATATAACCATCAGGCAATTGCGCCTCTTTACCCAACTCAATCAATCGTGGAGCGAGGTGAACCGTTTGCTGGAGATCATCCAAAAAATTAATGAGTATGTATGGGGATGGCCCACCCTTGTCCTGCTGGTGGGAACAGGCATCTTCCTCTCCTTTCGGCTCGGATTTCTTCAGTTTTCCCAGCTTCCCTACGCCCTCAAACTGGCCTTCAGCCGGCACCAGGACAAGAAATCAAAGGGTGACATTTCCCACTTTTCCGCTCTGATGACCGCCCTGTCGGCGACCGTCGGGACCGGTAACATCGCCGGGGTGGCCACCGCCGTAACCCTTGGCGGACCGGGAGCCCTGCTGTGGATGTGGATCACCGCCATTTTCGGGATGGCCACCAAATACGCCGAAGCGATCCTCGCCGTCAAATACCGGGTCACCAACGAGCGGGGAGAGATGTCCGGCGGTCCAATGTATTATATCGAACGCGGCCTCGGCATGAAATGGCTGGCTGTTTTGTTCGCCCTGTTCGGCTCCGTCGCCGCCTTCGGCATCGGCAATATGGTGCAATCCCATTCCGTCGCCTCCGCATTTGAGGAAACCTTCGGCATCACCCCCTGGATCTCCGGTCTGATCCTGGCCTTCTGTACCGCCCTGGTGCTCCTCGGAGGCATCCATTCAATCGGCCGGGTCTCCAACTACTTGGTTCCCTTCATGGCGATTTTCTACGTCTTGAGTGGACTGATCGTCATTTTGCTCAATCTGGATCAATTGCCGTCGGCCTTCGCGCTGATCTTCTCCGACGCCTTCACCGGTCAGGCCATGGCGGGGGGCGCCATCGGAACGGTGATCAAGATGGGTGTGGCCCGCGGACTCTTCTCCAACGAATCGGGACTGGGATCCGCCCCCATCGCGGCGGCCGCAGCCAAGACCGACCACCCCGGCCGACAAGCCCTCGTGGCCATGACGGGCACCTTTCTGGATACCATCATCGTCTGTACCTTTACGGGCTTGACCATCGTCATGACCGGTGCCTACCTGAAATACGAGCCGGGCGTGCTTGAAGGAGCCCAGGTAACGGTGGCCGCCTTCAACAGCGCTCTTCCGGTCGTGGGAGGACTGATCGTCACGATCGGGCTGATTCTGTTCGCCTACTCGACGGTGCTCGGCTGGTCCTACTACGGTGAAAAATGCTTCACCTACCTGTTCGGGGACCGCATGACCATTCCCTATCGCACCGCTTTTGTCGTCTTCATCTTTATCGGTTCCCTGCTGAAAATCGACCTGGTTTGGGAAGCGGCGGACATGATGAACGGGTTGATGGCCCTGCCCAACCTGATCGGTCTGTTGCTCCTCTCCGGCGTCGTCGTCTCGGAAACCCGCTCTTTCCGGGAATTTGTCAAAGCGGAGCGGCTGGAAAGTCAAAGGTCCTCTTCTGCCGGTTGATCGAAAATCCCCAAAAAAACCTCCCCTCTCCTTACCCGGGGGAGGTATTTTATCGCGCCGGCGGTTTTCTTTTTGCCGGATCCAACGCGTCCCCCTCCAACCGACGAAGGAGAAAGGAGAATCCGAACAACACCAAGAGGGAAAATCCGCCCAGCGCCAAGAACCACCCGGTGAAACCGACGACGCTCACCCAGTAGGGAGCATCGACGTCGGAAACCACTCGGATCGAAAGCCCCCCTCCACCCCGGACACCGGCGAAAGGTGCGCAGGGCTCCGTTCGAGGCTGAGGAGCAAGGCCAGGAGAAAGGAAAAGAGCACCCCCGCCAACATCATGAGACACCAGGGATGACGGTAAACCCCTTTTTTAAAGGGGAAAACCGGCCGCACTCCAATATATATTCAATTTTCGGGAAGGTTGCACAAATTTTTATCGCCTTAACAAAATGGGTGAAAGCCCGATCCTCGACTTGCAAAAAGAGTACGGGACGAAGCGCCGGATGAAAAGGCACCTGCCGGACGGTACGATCCCCTGGCGCCTTTTCACCAGCCTTTCGTCCCGTGATTCCGCAATCTCGCAATTAACCCTTCAGATTTTCCGGATTGAGCGGTTCCAGATCCGGTACCACAAAGCGGCCATCCTTGCGGATCAGTTCCCCGTCGAACCAGATTTCGCCTCCGCCATACTCCGGCCGCTGGATGGACACCAGGTCCCAATGGATCGCCGACCGGTTGCCGTTGTTACATTCTTCGTAGGCGGAACCGGGGGTGAAGTGGAAGCTACCAGCGATTTTCTCGTCGAAGAGCGTATCCTTCATCGGATGGAGGATGTAGGGGTTGAACCCCAGGCTGAACTCCCCGATATACCGGGCCCCCTCGTCGGTGTCCAGGATTTCGTTGAGCCGTTCGGTGTCGTTGGCTGTCGCATCCACGATTTTTCCATCGCGAAACTCGAAGCGGATATTCTCGAAGGTGGTTCCCTGGTAAACGCTGGCCGTGTTGAAGGTGATGACGCCGTTGACCGAATCCCGGACGGGCGCTGTAAACACTTCACCGTCGGGGATGTTCATCCGGCCGGCGCACTTGATGGCGGGAAGCCCCTTGATAGAGAAGGTGAGATCGGTTCCCGGGCCGACGATCCGCACCTGATCCGTCCGCTCCATCCGTTCCACCAGCGGATCCATCGCCCGGTCCATTTTGACGTAATCCAGGGTGCACACATCAAAGTAAAAGTCCTCGAAGGCTTCCGTGCTCATTTGGGCCAGCTGGGCCATGGAAGCGTTGGGATAGCGCAGGACCACCCAGCGGGTGTGGTTGACCCGTTGCTCCTTGTGAACCGGCTTGTTGTACAGCTCCATCTGCAACCGCATTTTGTCCGCCGGCACATCGACGGTCTCGTTGATGTTGTGGCTGCCCCGGATCCCGATATAACAATCCATCTCCTTCATCCGCGCCAGATCAAACCGGGCCCACTGCTTCAAGTGTTCCTCGTCGGTGCCGAGCAGCAACGCCCGGGTCAGCGTGTGATCGTGCAGCTGCACGTGGGGATAGCCTCCCGCCGCGTAAATCTCCGACACCAAGGCCCGGGCCAGTTCGTGGCCGGCATTAAACACTTCGATCAATACCTGGTCGCCCTTCTGTACCTGGCACGAGTGATGGACCAACAGCTGGGCCAATTTTACAATTCTCGGATCGCGCATCATCAGCCCCCCTTGTGACAATTTCGCTGACTATTTTATCACGGGGAAAAGGGAATGCCTATCCAGGGAGGACGCGGGGAGTTCAAAGGGCGGAAAATGTGATATGCTTACCCTGTAAAAGACCCCCGAAAGGAGGACTAACCATGTTTGTCCTTGAAAAGGCGGAAGGAAGCCGTGAAGAACGCTACGAGCACCTGCTGAAACAGGTCGACAGCCTCCTGGAAGGGGAACGGGATTGGGTGGCCAACCTGGCCAACGCCGCTTCCCTTCTGTACTTCTCCCTGGAACAGGTGAACTGGTGCGGTTTTTATCTGCTCAAGGGTGAGGAGCTCGTTCTGGGGCCGTTTATGGGAAAACCCGCCTGCGTCCGCATCCCCATGGGGAAAGGGGTTTGTGGAACCGCCGCGGCTGAGCGGGAGACCCAGGTGGTTCCCGATGTATTCCAATTTCCCGGACACATCGCCTGCGATGCCGACTCCCGATCCGAAATCGTCGTGCCGATGATGTCGGAGGGCCGCCTCCTCGGTGTGCTGGACATCGACAGTCCGGTAAAAAACCGGTTTGATCAAGTCGACCGAAAGTATCTGGAACAATTTGCCGACCGGATCATCCAACACGTGGACTGGAGCCCCCTGGCGTAAAAAAAGCCCCTCCGCAAATTGAAGTGCACCCCTTAAAGTAGACACAGGAAAACACCCCTGTGAAAATTACTTTAAGGGGTGATTTTCGTGGCAAGAAAAGGACAGAAATTCAAGACATATAGCTTTGAACTGAAAAAGAAGGCAGTGGAAATGAGGCTTCAGGGCATTCCCAAGGCAAAGATTGCTGAAGAGCTGGGGATTCAAGATGTGGGGCGATTAAAGATCTGGATGCGGAAATACCGGGAACAGGGCGATTTTGGGCTAATGGAGCACAGAGGGAGGCGGAAAGAGTACAAGGACCTGGAACGGGAAGTCAAAAGGCTGCGACTGGAAAATGATGTCCTAAAAAAGTGGCTGGAGATTTTGGCAAGGGAGGGAAAACACTGAGGTTTCAAGTGGTGGATGAGTTGCGTCACCGTCACAGCGTCAAGGATTTGTGCAAGTTTCTGGGGGTTTCCA
>JAJYSD010000146.1 GCA_021793745.1 Bacillota bacterium | reverse complement strand
GACCGCGTTGGGGGCGGATTCGTCGGCCAGGCGGATTCCCTCGGGCCGGATGGAGGCGAGCATCGATTTTCCGACGGGATCGGGAGGGAGCATAGCGGCGTTTTCTGCGCAGTTGTCGATCGTGAGGACCCGATCTCCGCAGGAGACGGTTACCGTCCCGGAAGTGACCTGTCGGATCGTGCAGGGGAGCAGGTTGGTTTCCCCCACGAAGGAGGCCACGAAGGAGTTGTTGGGCGTGTTGTAAACTTCCATCGGGGTTCCCACCTGCTGGCACACCCCTTGATTGAAGACGGCGATCCGATCGCTCATCGACAGGGCTTCGGTCTGATCGTGGGTGACGTACACCGTAGTGATGCCCAGGGAGCGCTGGAGGCGGATGATCTCCGCGCGCATCTCGTCCCGGAGCCGGGCGTCCAGGTTGCTCAGGGGCTCGTCCAACAGCAGAATCCGGGGACGGATGACCAGGGCGCGGGCCAGGGCGACGCGCTGCTGTTGTCCGCCGCTCAATTGGCTGATCCGACGTTCCCCGTATCCCGCCAGCCTCACCTGGGCCAGGGCCTCTTCGACGCGTCGCTTGATCTCGTCTTTGGGGCGTTTCCGGACCTGCAGTCCGAAGGCGACGTTTTCCATGACAGTCATATGGGGGAAAAGGGCGTAATTTTGGAACACCATGCCCGTGTCCCGCCGGTGGGGGGGAAGGTCCGTAACATCGTTGCCGTCGAAGAGGATCCGCCCCTCCGACGGATGGTAAAAGCCGGCGATCATCCGAAGGATGGTCGTTTTTCCGCATCCGCTGGGGCCCAGCAGGGTGAAAAACTCCCCTTCGCGGACCGTCAGGTTTAACCGTTCGACGGCCACCACGTCCTTGAACCGCTTGACCACTTGCTGCAATTCCACTCGACCCACAAAGGATCCCTCCAACCGCTGACAAGACTTAAGCGGAGAACCGGCATCTCTCCCGGCCCTTTGTCGCTTACCGGATGCTCACGGGTGGTTGAAACGGCGCCGGGCTACCGGGCCGGTGTCCGCCGGTTCATTCCTTGGATTCTTTGGCCCGGTTCTTGATGTTTTCATCCCAGTATTTCATCCATTCGTCGGATTTCTTTTCAAACAACTTCCAGTCGATGTCCATGGTTTTGATTTCGGTCTCGGTAATCCAGTCGGGAAGATCGGTGACGTCGGTCCGCGTCGGGATCCGGTAATACTTTTCGGCGAGCAGCTTTATCGCCTCCGGCGTGTTGACAAACTCATAGAAGGCCTGGGCCGCCTTGGGGTGCTTGCTCCCTTTGACCAGGGCGATACCTTCGGTCAACACCGGGGTTCCGCTTTTCGGGATCACGAAATCGAAGGGATACCCCTTGGTTTCCTTCAACATGACCGTATCCGGCATGTTCCAGACGGTGAGCAACCCCTCCCCCTTCGCCACCTTGCTGTACATCATCTCCGGATTGGCCGTATACTCCTTGGTGTTGGCGTCCAACTTCCTCAGCCATTCATACCCCTCTTTCGGATCCTGGGTGTCTTTGTAGGTGCGGTAAATCATGGCCGAATAGATGGTTCTCATCGTCCCGGAGGCGAGGGGATAGCGGATGATGATCTTGCCTTTCCATTTGGGGTCGAGCAGATCATCCCAATCCTCGGGCGCTTCCTCCCTGGAGAGGAGCTTACTGTTGTACATGATCACCTCCGGGGTCTGGCTGGTGCCTGTCCAGGAGAAATCCTCCGCCCGGAATTCCTCGGGCAGCGCTTCCCGGTAGCTGGGCTCATAGGGCTCCAAAAGCCCCTCCTCCCGGGCTTGTTCAAACATTACCGACGGGGCGCCCCACCAGACATCCGCCTGGGGATTGGCCTTTTCCGAGCGGATTCGGTCCAGGATCTCCTGGGAACCGATGTCCAGCCACTCCACGTCGACACCCGGATATTTCTCCTCAAATCGCTTTTCAAACTCCCGGAGGATGTCCTTTCCGTGGGGGGAGTAGACGATCACCTTTTCTTCCAGGCCGTGGTCGGAGCCGGACGGCTCCCCGCCTGCCAGGCAGCCGGACAGCAGCGATCCGGTGAGGGCCAGGATCAGTCCCAAGATCCATCCTTTGAACATGCGCATGGGCGATACCCTCCTTTGGGCTGGTGTACCAGGTTAGATGACGCCGCCGATGGGGTCGTCGCATTCCTTCAGGACCAGGGCGGCCCCGCCGATCACGCCGGCATCATCGCCGAGCAGGGCGCTTCGGATTTCCGGTCGGGTCGGCGAGAGACGATCCACCGCTTCCCGGATCTTCGGCAGCAGCAGATCGGCGGATCCCATCAAACCACCGCCCAGGATCACCACCTCCGGATCAAACAGGACGACGGCGTTGATGATGCCCGCAGCCAAATGGCGCAGGGACTCGGAGACGATCGATGTCGCCAGGGGGTCTCCCCTCCGCGCCGCCTCAAACACCTCCTTGGCCGTCAGATTGCGGGCCCTGCGGAGGGGCGAGGACGCGCCGGCTTCATCGATTCGTTCCCGGATTTGACGGACCATGCCGGGTCCCCCGGCTTTGCTTTCCAAAAAGCCGAACCCGGCAAACACGGGGTCGGTCCAATGATCGACAGCGTCGGCCTCCGTCACCATTGAACCGATTTCGCCGGCGGCCCCTCGGGATCCCCGGTACAGGGTGCCGTCCAGGATCAGACCGCAGCCGATCCCGGTGCCGATGGTGATCATGATGACGTTTCGCTTCCCCTTACCCGCTCCTTTCCAACACTCCCCCAAGGCCGCCAGATTGACATCGTTTTCGACATAGACCGGAAGGCCGAGGCGCTCCTCCAGCAATCGTTTCAAGGGGACATCCGTCCAGCCCAGGGCCGGGGCGGATACGACCACGCCGTCGGCGGAACGGGTGATGCCTGGGGCTCCGATTCCCAAACCGATGATGCGGACCTCCGGATCGGCCTGGGAAAGGAAGTGTTCCAGCTGCTCGACGAGGGAGTCCAACCCGGAGGTGGGGGGGCTGGAGAAGGATGTGATGCTTTTGACCTGGCCGGCCAGGTTGCAGAGGGCGGCGGTGGTGCCGCAGCCCCCGATATCCACTCCCACTACCCAAGCCGCATCGTCGTTGATCGAAAGGGTGATCGGCTTCCGGCCTCCCTTGGTACCGGAAAGTCCTTGTCCCACCTCCCGGATCCATCCTTCCTGGAGAAGCTCGTCGGTCAGCTGGGAGACGGTGGTCCGGCTGATCGCCGTTTCGTCGGCGATTTCGGAACGGGATACCGGCTGCCTGCGGCGAATGGTCTGAAGGATCAGCCGTTTGTTCATCTGCTTCAGCGCCTGCGGTTGATGGGGGGCGTCCTTGGCGTTTCGCTTCCGCATTTCCATCCTCACCATCAAGTTGGTTTGTAAGCCTTTCGAACAAACATGGAGTCATCGGGCGCTCTCAATTTTCAATATACACGATGGGGAGAAAAATGAGAATACTCTATTTTATTTAGAAATGCCGGGGAAGGATCTTCTGGTAGAGGTTGTATTGCGGTCAATCGGAAGACCTGGGGAGAGGAAATGGGGGAGCTGGATCCGCCCGGTCCGCCGGAAGCAGCTGGAGATTCTGCCTTCCTTTCGCGGCCCAGGCGGTTCCACCGATCTCCCTGGGACCGTCGCCGGAAACTTTCATACCATCACCCGTTTCAGTTGCGACAGGAAGCGGGAACGGACCACCAAAAAAGTAGATGGTGTAAAGGATCATATAGGCTCCAATCGCGGTCAACCCGACCAAGATCATGTTGCTCGGAACATAGAACATCGATGTGAAACGGGAGAGGCCCACCAGCGTCTGAAGGGCCGCAAAGACCAGGGGGATGTAAAAGAGGAGGGCGATTTGGATGGTTGCGCTCCTTTTCATCTCCCTTTCACTCAGGCCCATTTTCGACAGGCTGTGGTAATGGCGCTGATCCTGCTGCAATTCTTGAAACAGCTTGAAGTAGAGGAAACTGGCGGTAAACACGGAGAAGATGGCCGCGATAAACAGACCTACGAAGATCATGATGCG
Source organism: Bacillota bacterium (assembly GCA_021793745.1). Taxonomy (GTDB): domain Bacteria; phylum Bacillota; class Bacilli; order Thermoactinomycetales; family DSM-44946; genus Planifilum. The sequence goes on along the minus strand of JAJYSD010000146.1, from coordinate 1,019 downwards.
GGTGACCTGCTTCAAATTCACAAAGTTGCCGGCGCGGGATATGATGACACCATCCGCTTTTCCTTCCCGGAGCCGATCTTTGTTCATCTTGTCCAATTTGGTTCCCAACCGGACTTCGGGGGAATCGATGGCGGGAACGGTGCGGTTGGACCATTCCGGAACCAGATAACCGTAATATGGCTCTGTTTGAGTTGGCGGCAATTTCCGCATGACCCGCCTGAATTCCGCGTCACTTACCACCACAACATGTTGGCTGCCAAAGAGTGTTTTCGTCAATTCCTCTTTCTTATTGAAGGCGATGCCGTCCGGTTCCTTCAGGGTCAATGCAGTGAGGTTCGGCAATTGGTGTTTCGCCAGCGTCGAATGGATCAACAAAGCCTCTTCCGATTGCAAATTCACCTGTGGCAGTGAAAGGGATTGTGACAACCGATCATAATCGGATTGCCTTATCAGGATCAATGGATCATCAAAACCTTTTATCCCGATCCGGATCTGTTTGAGACCCACCTTTTCATAACGGATTCCAGCCCGTTTCAATTCCCGCTCAACCCGGGCCATCTCTGTTTTGCCCGTCGCATCCGTCAGCGGATAGAAGCCGAAGGCAAAGGGGTCTTCCTTGTACACGGTTTCCATTTGCTTGTTCAGGGCCAGCACGGCACCGGCGGCCGTGCAGGTGATGGCCGTCACGATGGTAATCATAAAGAACATCCGCGCATAATCCTTCATCTTGTAGGTCAGCTCCGACACCCATAGCAGGTTCACCCCCCGCCAGAAAAAAGGCCGGTTTTTCTTCAACAGGCGGGTGACAAAAACGATGAGCTGGGTGTAGAAAAAATAGGTTCCAATCATGTTCAGAAGCAGGATCCCAAGCAATTTGATTTCATCAGCGTCCATCTCCTGTCGGAGCATAAAATAGGCGCCGGCAAAAGAGACGAGTGACAGAATCGACAACCAGAAGGAAGCTTTGGGCTCCTTTTTCGGCTTGCTTGAACCCTGCAGCATTTCGAGCGCTTTGCGTT
>JAJYSD010000145.1 GCA_021793745.1 Bacillota bacterium | reverse complement strand
CCAAAACCCAGGCAGCCCTCCTGGAATCGATGGAGGAAGGGCAGGTCTCCATCGACGGGGAATCGATGCCGCTGCCGTCACCCTTTTTTGTCGTCGCCACCCAGAACCCCCTGGAATATGAGGGGACTTATCCGTTGCCCGAGGCGCAACTGGACCGCTTTTCCGCCAAGCTCATCATCGATTATCCCGGTGAAGAAGAGGAGGCTTTGCTCCTGCGCGAACACCGGCTGCTGGCGGATCGGGAGTCGCGGTTGGAAAAGGTCGTCGATGTGGAGGACCTGTTGTCGTTGCGGAAGGAAGTGGATGAAATCATCGTAGAAGATTCGGTGCTCCGATACATCACCGCCATCGTCCGCAGCACCCGTCGGGATCCCCGCATCACCTTGGGGGCCAGTCCCCGTTCCGGTTTGAGCCTGCTCTCCATCAGCCGGGCCCTCGCCGCCATGGACGGACGCCATTTTGTAACGCCCGACGATGTGAAAACGGCGGTGAAGCCGGTGCTCCGCCACCGGATCATCCTCACGCCCGAGGCGGAATTGGAAGGAATGAATGCCGATGATATCATCGAAGATCTCGTCCGGTCGATTCAGATTCCGCGATAACGCCTGGTTGCCGGGACCTCTTTTGATCGCCGGGTTTGCACTCGGGGTCGGCGTGCTGCTATTGGGAGCCTGGATGGAGCGGGGATGGTCGTTCTTTGTCCTCTATAACGGTTTCCTTCTCCTGCTCGCGCTGGTCGATATGGGCCTGCTCCGCGGCACATCCCGAATCACGGTCCGCAGGGAATGCGATGCCGTGTGGGAGCTGGAAAAGGATCATCGGGTTCGGCTGGTCCTTTTCAATCCGCTTCCCTTTGCACTTCCCGTAAAAATCCGGGACGATTATCCCGAAGGCTTCCGGATCGATCGGCGCACGATGGCCGTTGTCGTCCCGCCGAAAAAGGGGGCCGAGGCGGTCTACACGGCCCGGCCCCACCGAAGGGGACGGCATCGGTTTGACCGCATTCACCTCCGATTCACCGGGCTCCTGCGGTTGGTGATCCGTCAGCGGGCCTTCGATGCGGGGGAAGAGCGGCAGGTGTTCCCTCCCTTGGACGAGGTGCGCCGCATCCGCGGCGGAGTATACCGGAAGGCGCTGAGTCGAAGCGGAGCCCATTCCCGCCGCTCCCATGAGCGGGGATCCGATTTCTCCCATACCCGCGAATATGTGCCCGACGATGAGCCGAAGATGATCAACTGGACCGCCTCGGCCCGCAGGGGGCGGCTGGTTACCAATGTGTATCAGCCCGAGCAGGGACAATTGATCGCCATCCTGCTGGATTGCGGCCGCGTAATGGGGGTCCGGGAAAAAGGGGTGACCCGTTTTGATCGTTCGTTGGAGGCGGCATTGGGTCTTGCAGCCATCGCCCTGGAACGGGGCGACCAGGTCAGTTTGCTCGCCTTTTCCAACCGCATCCACCGATGGGTCCCCCCGGGGAAGGGAAGCCATCACCTGCAGCGGTTCATCCAGGCCACCTTTGACCTGGAGCCCGACTTGTCCGAATCCGACTATCGGACGGCTCTGGAATCCCTGGCGCTCCGTCAAAAGCGGCGCTCCCTGGTGACGCTCTTCACCGATGCCGACAATTTGATTTTTGCCAATGATTTGATGCAATATCTGGCCGTATTGAAGCGAAGGCATCTGGTTCTGACCGTTTCCATTCAGAATCCGTTCCTACAAAGGCAGGCGGAGATGTGGCCGGAGCAGGGAGAAGCGGTTTTCCGGAAAGCGGTGGCCCAGGAGTTGCAACGGGAGCGGGAAGAGCGGCTGAACCGAATGCGAAGGGAGGGGATGATCGCGTTGGACGCCCCCTCCGACCGATTGGCGCCGGCGGTAATCCACACCTACCTGGATGTAAAGAACCGCTCCGCCCTGTAAAAAAGATCCCGCCCATTCCGGGCGGGATCGCAGCCTTAAGCGGATGCGCGCGTCCGGGGCGTGGGCGCCGGCCGCACTTCCTTCCGGAGCCACGCGCTGCCGAAATAGAAGAAGAGCAGGATCAGGGTGGAGAGGGCGATCAAATATTTGATCCAGTGGGGCCAGGGAGCCGGGGTTAAATATCCTTCGATGAGGGCGGCCACCACAAACATGGGAATGACCCCCATCATCAGCTGGACGGTCACTTTTCCCTCGCGCTTAAAGGATTCGGCCCGAGTCAGTTCCCCCGGAACAAAAAAGGAGTAGGCGAGGGACAGCCCGGCACCGCCGGCGATGAAAATCGCCGTCAGCTCGATCACCCCGTGGGGCCAAATGAACGCCCAAAAGGCATAGGATTCGCCCACGCGGTGGAAAATGGCCGCCAGAGCGCCGATGAGCATGCCGTTGTACAGGAGCATCCATACCGTTCCGACGCCCAGCAGGGCACCGCAGGCGAAACAGAGCAGGGCCACCTGAATGTTGTTGACCATGATCTGTCCGGAGACGATGGAGGGGTTCCACCCCGCCGACGACGGATCGGCATGGGGATCGATGTTTTCGGCCATGCCCGGAGGGAGGAACAAGGACGCATACTGGACATTGCTCAGCGTCAGCAAAAAGGCGATGAGGGCCCCGATCGAAAAGATCGAGCCGGCGATCAGAAAAAAAGGAGTCCGTTCATAAAACAGGGCAGGAAACTCGCGGGTGAAGAAGCGGATCAGTCGGGGCGTTCGCCGTTTTTTCCCGGTCCCATAGATGCGGTTGTGGGCTTTCAGCGTCAGTTCGTTTAAACGGCGGGTGATGTCATGCTCGGGAAAATAGGTTTGAGCGTAGGCGAGATGGCCGGCCACCTCCCGATACAGAAAGCCGAGTTCGTTCAATTCCTGCTTGGAAAGGGATTTCCGGCGAAATTTGTGGATCAGCTCCTCAAGGCGGATCCATCGGGATTGATTTTTTTGGATAAACGCACCAAGCCTCCGATGGGATTGCGGAAGCGACATTTTCCTACACCTCCATAGATGCATTGTAACACGAAGATTCGCCCGATACGAAAGAGGAGGGGAAGGCCATGGAAAATCGCGTGTCGGTGATCACCCCCGAATATGTACAGATCCAATTTGAAACGGCCGGGGTCGGAAGTCGGGTGATCGCCAAGCTGATCGATTACGTCCTGATCACGCTGATCTTCACGTTGCTGTTGATCCTTTCCATCCCCGTGGTCATAGACATGTCCGAAATGGTCGGAGAGGAGATGGGCTTCATCCTCGCCGCCCTCTATTTGGTCGTTTTCGCCGCGCTTCCGCTGGCGTACCTCGTACTCACGGAATATTTTATGGGACGAACCGTCGGGAAGTGGCTGCTGGGGCTGCGACTGATTACGGATACGGGTCAATCGCCCGGATTCTGGTCCATCTTTTTGCGAAATATCCTGATCCTGGCAGATCAGTTTTTTCTCATCGGTTTGATCTTCATGTGGCTTCACGGAAAGGAACAGCGGATCGGCGACCTGGCGGCCGGAACGCTGGTGATCTACGAAAGAAAAAAAAGGGAGGGTAGCCTCCCGGCATTTCCTCTGTCGGAGGAAGAAAAGGATGGGCTCCGGCGATATGATCGGCTGGGGGACGATCAATATCTGCTTATCGAGGAATTTCTGAAGCGGCGCAGACAGATGAATCCCCAGCGGCGCAAACGGATGTCTGAAAAACTGCTGCAATGGATCCAAGCCGAGGAGGCGGCGGAAAGGGGCGATGCCGAAAAGCGCCTGGAAAAGATCTATCTTTATCTGAAGCAGACGCGATATCCGTCGATATCATGAGGCGTTAACCAACAAATCTCGGCCAAGGGTGTTGGAAATCCGCTTCTCGCTCGCTTTGATATCTGATTTCCAGACGGGGTGCAAAGCGCGGGTAATAGACCAGCCCGGCCAAGGGATGATTTCGGGGTTTCTGCCGTCCCAGAAATTGAACGGTTCCATCGTCGTGGGGAGGGATCGATAGGTGGACCACGAAGGTCTGCCTCTTCTGCCGGACCAATCGACGGATCAGGGCGGTCACCGGCAGGATGACGGGAGTTTGAAACGGTTTTTCTCCCTTCCTCATCTGAATGGAGATCGTATGGGTTTCTTCTTCCGAGGTGAGGGCGCAGGAGGGACTTGCCGGCGGCTCTTCGGCGCTGAAATATTGGCACTTTATCGCGGTATTTTTGCTGGGATGAACGGCAAGAAACAGTTTCACCTGGGCCTGATGGACGTCGAAACCGTTGCGAAGACAGGATTCCAGGGAAAACAACAGACCGCTTCGATAATCCTTCAAAGGAACACTCCGGCTCCTTTTGACCAGCAAAAGCGGGGAGTCGATGGGCCGGCCATCGGGGGAGGTACAGGTGAAGGTGCATAGGCTGCGGATCTCCTGGAACGGATAGGGAGCGGGAAACCAATAGCTCCTCCGATGTTTCCGCTTAAATTGGAGCAATTCCGAGGCTTTTTCCACCATCTCTCGAACGCGGTGGGAGTAGCGGTGGTTTTGGTGAACGTACTGCTGCCCATGGGTCGCGATCTGCTGGCGCAGCGGCCGGTTTTGGAGCAGGGTGCGGACCAGGGAACGGGTCTCCTCCGGTCGGCGGCTGGTCAGCAGGTGACGATGGGGCTGAAAATGGCGGAGCACGGCGGCCGTGTGGTTGGTGACCAGCAAGCCGCCGGTGCCGATACACTCCCAGGTTCTGCGGGTCAGCAACTCACCGTGGTTCTGGATCCCGAGAACCACTTTCGAAGAAGCATACACGTAAGGAACGCGATCATAGGGAATGGGACCCTGGATGACGCGATCCGGGATCGAAAACGGAAGGAGGTTCTTCCCTCGTTCCCACCCCTTCCCCCAGATCTTTAACGAGAGGTTTTCTTGCAACAGGGGCTCCAACAGGATCCGGAGACTTTGGAGACGCCAGCTGTCCATGGTGGCGTTGGAGAAGTTGGCCACCAAGGCCACGTCGGACCGATACTCCGGAAGCGGGGGGAGGGTGCGATGAATATGGGGATTGCAGGCGAAGGGGAGGTAATAGGAGGGGACTCCCCGCTCTCGGTACAACGCCGGAGCATCGTAGGAATGGG
>JAJYSD010000144.1 GCA_021793745.1 Bacillota bacterium | reverse complement strand
ACCTGGTGAACAACAATCCGGCCACCATCATGACCGATGAGGAGGTCGCCGACGCCGTTTACCTGGAACCCCTCACCGCCGACGTGCTGACCCGGATTATCGAGCGCGAGCGGCCCGAGGGATTGCTGGCCACCATGGGGGGACAGACCGGATTAAACCTGGCCGTGGAATTGAAGGAGCGGGGGGTCCTGGATGCCTACGGCGTGAAGCTGCTGGGGACCCCTGTGGAGACGATTCAGCACGGGGAGGACCGGGAAGCCTTCAAGCGGATGATGGAGGCGATCGGCGAACCGGTGCCGGAAAGCACCACCGTAAGCACCGTGGAAGAGGCGGTGGCGTTTGCCGAGGACAACGGCTATCCCGTGGTGGTACGGCCGGCTTACACCTTGGGCGGTTTCGGGGGAGGCATTGCCGAGGACGAGGATGCCCTGCGGGAGATCACCCGCCGGGGATTGGCCGCCAGTCCCATCCGACAGGTGCTGGTGGAGCGAAGCATCCTCGGCTGGAAAGAGATCGAGTTCGAGGTGATGCGGGATTCCGCCGACACCTGCATCATTGTCTGCAGCATGGAGAATATCGATCCCGTCGGCGTTCACACCGGGGACAGCATGGTGGTGGCTCCGGCACAAACCCTTTCCGACCGGGTGGTCCAGCGCCTCCGCTCCGTTTCCTGCCGAGTGATCCGGGCGCTGCAGGTGGTTGGAGGCTGCAACATCCAGTTCGCCGTGCATCCGGAGACCGGCGAATACGCCATCATCGAAGTGAACCCCCGTGTGAGCCGTTCCAGTGCCCTGGCCTCCAAGGCGACGGGATACCCCATCGCCCGTCTGGCAGCCAAGCTGGCGATCGGGTATCGCCTGGACGAGTGCCTCAACCCGGTGACCGGTCATACCTTCGCCAGCTTTGAACCCGCCCTCGATTATGTGGTCGTCAAACTGCCCCGTTGGCCCTTCGACCGCTTTCCCCGGGGCGATCGGCGGCTCGGGACCCAGATGAAGGCCACCGGGGAAGTGATGGCCCTGGGGCGCAATCTGGAGTCGGCCCTTTACAAGGCGGTCCGCTCCCTGGACATGGGGCGGTTTTCCCTGCTTCAGCCCTTTACCCGGGAGCTTTCCGATGATCGGCTGGCGGAGCGCCTGGAGCGCCCCGACGATGAGCGGCTGTTCCTGTTGGCGGAGAGCTTCCGGCGGGGTTGGGAGCTGGAGGATGTGCACGGGCTGACCGGGATCGCCCCCTTTTTCCTGCACAAGATCCGCTCCATGGTTCGCCTGGAGGAGGCGCTGGCGGCATACACCTGGGAGACGGTGCCCGCGTCCCTTCTGATGCGGGCCAAGGAATGGGGGATGGCCGATGCCCACCTGGCTCGCCTCTATCGCGTGACGGAGGAGCGGGTGCGGAGGCGCTGGGATCGGCTCCAGCGCGGACCGGCCTACAAATGGGTGGATTCCTGCGCCGGCGAATTTGTCGCCAAGACGCCGTACTTTTACTCCACCTGGAAGGGGGAGGACGAGGTGGAACCCGCCGAAGCCGACCGCCGCGTCCTCGTCCTGGGCTCGGGTCCCATCCGCATCGGCCAGGGGATCGAGTTTGACTACTGTTCGGTCCACGCCGCCAAATCCCTCAAGGCGATGGGGATTTGCTCCATCGTCATCAACAACAACCCGGAAACCGTCAGCACCGATTATGCCACCGCGGATCGGCTCTATTTCGATCCCCTCACCGTGGAGGATGTGTACCATGTGGCCAAAAAGGAGCGGGTGGAGGGAATTCTGGTCCAATATGGGGGGCAGACGGCGGTCCAGCTGATCAAGGGATTGGAGGAGGCCGGACTTCCCGTCCTCGGGACCTCCGCCGACGTGGCCGCCGCGGTGGAAGACAGGCGGCGGTTTACGGAGCTGCTCCTGCGTCTGGGCATCCCGCACATCCCGGGCTCGACCGCCTCGTCCCGCGACGAGGTGTTGCCCCTGGCCGACCGGTTGGGCTACCCTCTGCTCCTCCGCCCCTCCTTCGTGATCGGGGGGCAGGGGATGCAGGTGGTGCACAGCCGGGAGGAGCTGGAAAAGGTGATGGACACCTTCGATGCCTATTCCCTCCCCGAAGAGGCGTTTCCCCTCCTGCTGGACCGCTTCCTGGAGGGGACGGAGGTGGAGGTGGACGCCGTCACCGACGGTCGGGATGTGGTGATTCCCGTGCTGATCCAACACGTGGAGCGGGCGGGGATTCATTCCGGCGACAGCCTTTCTCTCCTCCCGGCCTGGGACCTGACGGAAGGGCAGCGGAGAGCGATCGTCGATTACACGTTTCGAATCGCCCGGGCGCTTCCCCACCGGGGATTGCTCAATATCCAGTTCATCGTCCGGGACGACCGCGTGTACTGTCTGGAGGTGAATCCCCGGGCCTCGCGCACCGTTCCCGTCGTCAGCAAGGTAACGGGCGTGCCGATGATCCGCTGGGCGACCCGGGTGCAGCTGGGTGAATCGCTCCGTTCCTTCGCACCGACGGGTTTGCTGCCGCCGCCGGACCTCTTTGCGGCCAAGGGTCCCGTGTTTTCTTCTTCCAAATTGCCCGGTGTCGACCCGGCCCTGGGGCCGTCCATGAAGTCGACCGGTGAAGTGCTCGGGCTGGGTGAGTCGCCGGAGGAGGCGGTGGCCAAGGTGTTGCCGTCCATGATCGGAAGCCCTCTGCCCCGTCTCGGTCCGGAGGTGTCGGTGGGGCTTTCCGTCGCCGACAAGGCGAAGCCGGAGCTGGAGAACGTCGTTCCGGATTTGCTCCGGTTAAAGGTCACCCTGTATGCCACTCCCGGGACGGCCCGCTGGATTCGGGAGCGTTGGGGTCCCGTCGTCGAGGCGTTGAAGCCGGAGCAGTGGACGGCGTGGCTCAAGGAAGCGGGGGAAAAGATGGTGGTGAACATCCCCGGTCGGGAAGGGGATGTCCGGCGAAAGGGGTATCACCTGCGCCAGGCATGTCTCAGCTGGCAGGTTCCCTGTTTGACTTCCATGGACACCTTCCGCTGGGTGATCCGAACCCAGGAAGCGGATCGGGGCCGCCCATCCCCGCCCCGGCCGCTGCAGGCCATCAATCGAAAGGAGCGGATGATGCGATGAGCGCGGTAAAGCCCAAACCGTGGTTGAATCACCTTCGGGGGCGGGATCTGCTGTCGTTGGGGGACGTATCCCCGGAGGAAGTGGAGGGGCTCCTCGACTTGGCTGAGGGGCTGAAGAACGGGGCGGCGAAGGGCGGCACGTCGGCGCCCCTCGCCGGGAAAATCCTGGCGATGATTTTCGACAAACCCTCCACCCGTACCCGGGTCTCCTTTGAAGCGGGGATGAGCCAACTGGGAGGGCACGCCCTCTCCCTCAACCGAAACGAGCTGCAGTTGGGGAGAGGGGAAACTCTGGCGGACACGGCGCGCACCCTGTCCCGCTATGTGGACGGCATCCTCATCCGCACCCATTCCCACGCCACCGTCGTCGAGCTGGCCCGCTACGCCACCGTTCCGGTGATCAACGGCCTTACCGACCGATTCCATCCTTGCCAGGCCCTGGCCGACCTGCTGACCCTGCGGGAGAAAAAGGGTCGGCTTGCGGGGCTCCGAGTGGCCTATGTGGGCGATGGCAACAATGTGCTGCACTCCCTCCTCTACGCCGCGGCGGTGACGGGGATGCACCTGATGGTCGCCACGCCCCCCGGCTATGAACCGGATCCGGAGGTGGTCGCCGAAGCGGAAAGCATGGCCCGGTCCACCGGCGCCGAACTCCGCTTTTTCCACGATCCGGAGGCGGCGGTCCGCGGTGCGGACGCCGTGTACACCGACGTGTGGGCCAGCATGGGCCAGGAGGAAGAGAAAGAGCGGAGGATCCGGGACTTTCAGGGTTTCCAGGTCGATTCCAAGCTGATGTCCTGTGCCAAAGGGGACGCCCTTTTCCTCCACTGCCTTCCCGCGTACCGCGGACTGGAGGTGTCGGAAGCGGTGATCGACGGCCCCCGGTCGGTGGTGTTCGACCAGGCGGAAAACCGCCTTCACGCCCAGAAGGCGCTGCTTTGGACGCTGCTTGGTTGATCAAAGTGAGAACCCCCCGTGGTTTCCGCCCTGGGGGGTTCTTTGTCGGGGCTGCGGGGTTACTCCTCGAGGATCAACACCCATTCGGCCGTCGCCCTCGGGGGATCCGATTCCAACAGGGGTCCCGTAAACCCGGCTTCCACCCGCATTCCTTTTTTCAGCGCCTGAACGTCGGCGGGAACGGTTTTGGTCCCCCTTCGCCTGCACAGGCGCGTTTCCTCCGTGACCGCCACCTGCGCCCGGTCGAGTTCCGTGTCCTCTGCCTTCTCCCCTTCGATGAGGAGGATTCCCGTCCGCTTCGGTTCGCCGTCGTCGCCGGGAGGGATTTCGGAGAGGGCGGTGATCGATCCCCGGATATCGGTTTTTCCTCCGGAGCTTCCGCATTCTTCTGCCTTCGGTGCCGCCGGCGCCGATCCGCAGCCGGCCAAAAGAAGCGCCGCGAACAGCGGCAGGAAGGTTTTTTTCATCGGTGCTCCCGCCTTTCTCCGGGATTTTTGAGGGAAGACGTTCCGGCAGAAAAAAAGGTTGCATCCGGAATCGATTTTTCGCGATAATTTTGATACCTTTGTCATGCCGTGGAAACGTTTTGCAGGGGGAGGGGAAAGGGTGACCTGGCTATATCTGACGCGGCACGGTCAAACCGAGTGGAATGTGGAGAACCGATTCCAGGGCTGGAGCGATTCGCCCCTGACGGAAAAGGGCATCCGACAGGCGAAGGATCTGGCAAAGCGGCTGCGGGGGATTTCCTTCGACGCGATCTATTCCAGCCCGGCGGGACGAGCCCTCCAGACAGCGGAAATCCTTCGCGACGGTCGGGATATCGAAATCCGGGAGCATCCGGATCTTCGGGAGATGGGGCTGGGGGACTGGGAGGGAATGCGGTCCGAGGAGATCGAAGCCCGGTTTCCGGCGGATTTTGCCCGGTTTTGGACCGTTTTCGCAGCAAGCGGGGTGAAGCCTACACCGATGTCCAAAAGCGGACGATTTCGGTGATGGAAGCAATCCTTC
>JAJYSD010000143.1 GCA_021793745.1 Bacillota bacterium | reverse complement strand
TTCCGATCTCCTCCTCAGCGTGGCTGGGACCGGACAACACGGCGATCCGATCGGCCAACGATGCGGGGAACTCCTCCGCCAAGACCTCGGAAATTCGTTTGAGGGTATCCGGTTCAAATCCCTTGGTTGCGTGAACCACCCGGGATCGCTCATCCAGATAGGGAGCCGCCGACCGGGCCACTTCCCGTACCGAGTGTGAAGGAATTGCGACCACGATCAGCTCCTTGTCGGAAACGGCCTCCTCCAGAGAAGTGGTCGCCCGAACACCGGGCGGGAGGTGAAATTCAGGCAGATACTTCGCGTTGGTCCGCCGTCGGTTAATCTCTTCCGCGACCGAGGGATTTCGGGCGTAGATCGCCACCGCAAATCCGTTATCCGCCAACAGGGAGGCCAGTACGGTCCCCCAACTGCCTGCTCCCAACACCGCCGCTCTCATGTTCATCATCCCCTTCCGTCATTTCCTGATGCCGATGCGGTGCTCCTTCCCTTGCAGCAACCGTTTGATATTGTCGCGATGTCGAAGATAGGCCAGCAGAGTAATGATCAGGCTGATCCAGAAATACGCCGGCGGATAATCCATCCAACCGATCAGGATCGGCAACAAGGTGGTAAACACCAAAGATCCCAGCGAAACATACCGGGTTAGCAAAATGGCGAGAACCGCGAATATTCCCGACACAAGGGCCGCCTGAAAGGTCAGGAGGGCCGTGACCCCGATCGTCGTGGCGATCCCTTTTCCTCCGCGGAATTTGAGAAAAACGGGCCAGTTATGTCCGACGATGGCGGCCACGCCCGTCGCCATCAGCAGCGCCGGCTCCCCTCCAAACAGTTGACCGACCCCCACCGCCGCCATTCCCTTCACGGCGTCCAACAGAAAGACCAGGGCAGCGGGGCCCCTTCCCACAACCCGGAGCGTATTGGTCGCCCCGGCATTTCCGCTGCCATAACGGCGGATGTCAATCCCTTTCACTTTGTATGCCACCAGATAGCTGAAGCTGATCGATCCCAACAAATAGGCTAGAAGGAGCGCGATCAAAAACATGTTTCTCCCCTCACTCTTTTAATCTCCGCGTCGGCCTCTATTGATTCCCTTTGCGCAGGCGGATGCGCAGGGGGGTTCCCTGAAAACCGAAGGCTTCACGAATCCGGTTTTCCAGATAACGGAGATAGCTGAAGTGTGCCAGCTCTGGATCATTGACGAAAAGGACCAGCGTCGGCGGTTTCACCGATACCTGCGTGCCGTAGCGAATCCTCAACCGCTTGCCCCGGTCCGACGGCGGCGGCGTAATCAGCATCGCATCCGTCAACACCTGATTCAAAGCGGATGTCGACACCCGCATGGCATGCTGCTCGGCCACCTCCTGCACGGCGGGTAAAATCCGGTGAATCCGTTGCCCTGTTTTCGCGGAAACAAACAGGATCGGAGCATAATCCATGAAGGAAAAGGCGTTCATGATTTCCTTTCGATAGCGGTCCATGGTCTTCTCATCTTTTTCCACCGCGTCCCATTTGTTGACCACGAAAATCGAAGCCCGGCCAGCTTCATGGGCATATCCGGCAATCCGCTTGTCCTGTTCGGCAATGCCCCGCTCCCCGTCCAACACGATCAGGGCCACATCGGAGCGTTCGATCGCCCGGAGCGCACGAAGGACGCTGTACTTCTCCGTCGATTCATACACCTTCCCCCGCTTTCGAATGCCGGCGGTATCGATCAGCACGAAATCCTGCCCATCCCGGTGCAGCGGAGTATCCACGGCATCCCGAGTCGTGCCGGGGATGGAACTGACGATCACCCGCTCTTCCCCCAAGAGGGCATTGATCAACGAAGACTTTCCCACATTTGGACGACCGATGGCGGCCACCCGGATCGTATCCTCGTCGTAGAGGGATTCCTCCTGCTCGGGAAAGCGGGCCACCACCGCATCGAGAAGATCTCCCGTCCCGGTTCCGTGAAGGGCGGAGATGGGAATCACCTCTTCAAACCCGAGGCTGTAGAACTCGTACATCTCCTCCCGCAAACGACGGTTGTCCGCTTTGTTGACAGCCACCACCACCGGCTTACTCGACCGGTGGAGCCATGTGGCCACCTCCTCGTCGGACGGCATCAACCCCTCCCGCCCGTCGACGACAAAAACGATCACGTCGGCTTCATCCACAGCCAGCTCCACCTGATGCCGGACATGCTCGACAAAAACATCTTCCCCGCCAAAATCCAATCCACCGGTATCGATCAGGTGGAACCTTTTTCCCGTCCATTCTCCGTGGGTATAAATCCGATCCCGGGTGATACCGGGCTTGTCTTCCACAATCGCGATGCGTTCTCCGGCAATCCGGTTAAACAGCGTCGATTTCCCCACATTCGGCCTGCCGACAATCGCGACAACAGGCAAAACCATGATCCATCCTCACCTCGGCTTCCACTCAAAAAAACCCATGGTCGATACATACCAATCTTATCCGGAATGCTCCTCGGAAGCAACACGAACCTCCCTTTTGACCCGCTCCACCAAAGCCACCAAAAGGGAATAACTGCGCTTCACTCCCCAGGCGGCCAAGGGGCGACCCAGGGTGGGGAAGCCGTAACGGCGGGAAATGGCACCCCCCACCTTTCCCATCATCTTCAAACAGTCGAGGGCATTATAAAAACGAAAGTCCTCCGGATTTCCCATAAGATGGATCATGGATTGAAGGGTCCGACAGGCCACGGCGGGCCGGCTCCCCAGTCCCACCGTATACACCGGGTTTCCCCATTCATCCTTCCCCTTGTAGTACACCATGCCCAAACACTGGTCCGATGAGCGATCAAAATCGGGAAGACTGCAAATTTCCGATATCGTAGGGACCCGTCGGGTAGGGAGTTTCCCCAGGTGAATCGCCGCAGCGACCACCGACGAGTGGGCGCTTCCGTAACAATAATAGAAAATCCTCAATGTCCCATCTCCTCCCGGATCAATTGGGACAGGCGTGAATACTTTCGAAGCAACCCCTGCCAAGAACGAATCCGGGGCGCCCGGATCTGTAGGCGGACAAATTCCCATTGGAGCGGGGACCCCCCCAGCATGGGCATCAAATAACAAAGAGAGCGCTCTACGATCGGCGAACCGCTGCTCACACCGCAATAAAAAACCGATCTCCCCCCGGACCCTTCACCGGCCGGCCAAAGCCACCCCGTTCGGGACCAATCCATTCCCGTTTCCATGGCCCAGAGCACCACTTCCCGGGCTCCGGGAACCTCCTCTTGGTGCGAAAAGACGTCCAAGGCGGCGGCGATCAGCGCACAAGCACCCCTGTCCTCGCTCAGATAGATGCGCCCCTTCATGTGTGCCGGACAATGATCATGGTCACCGGATCCAGGCGATGAGCCATCCCGTCGAGGATTTTCTCCAGGGTGAAAGCCAGATGCTCCATTTCCCTCTCCGTCTCGGCAAAGAATATCGGGGCTCCCCCTGCAACCCGATCCATGTCGCGAGTCACCACCGCCAAAATCGCTTTTTCGATCGTTCCCATTCTCACTGCCTCCCGGCACTTAGTTTCCCCCTGATTCCGTGGGCATCCGTACGGCACCTTCCAAAACAGGAACGCGCTTGATCACTTCGATCGTCCGTTGCAGGTCCCGTTCCTGCGGGAGCAACAGGAGTCCCAATCGGCCATCTTTCAGATCTCTTTTGGAAAGGGGAACCAGGCCCGGTTCTCCGGTATCCCTGTACACACCCATGATGGCGGAGACATCGTGAAGTATGGCCTGTCTTTGACCGATATTGCTGATCGTTACCCGCGAATCCTTGTCCTTCGGGGTGATAATGATGCCCAATCCGAATTGTTGGATTCGCTCCTGATCATCCACCAATCCCACGTTCATCAGATAAATGTCGTCCACATACAGATTGGGGCCCTCAAAGCGGAGCGTTCCTTCGGTAACCTCCGCAATATCTCCCAGGTACTTGCCGGAGCGGAGCCGGCCGGAGAGCCAGATCATGAACATCCCCGCAACCGTTCCGCTCACCCATCCGCCGATAATCACCGCCAAAGAGGTGATGAAAGCGGAAAATATGACCAGATAATTCCTTCCTTCAAATACCATGGCGATGCCTTCGATGTAAGAACCCCCCCTGGGCACCAGCTCCATCTGGTCCATCTTCGACAGGGTTTCCCGCTCCATGTTGCGGACTTCCCGAAATTGCTGTGCGGCCAATGTTAAGAAGGTGACCGCTGTGTAATCGCGGTCCAAGAGGGCCGGAACAGCGACCGCCCCCAGCGCAGCCGCAATCAGCCCGAGGGAAAGGTGAATCACTTGCCCGTGGGGATACGTGGGATATTGGCGATAATCCGTGCGGAGCATCCGTATCCGAGCCAGGAAACCGACAACCAGGCCGGCGATGACCGCTTGGGTATACAGTTCCAACTTCATTCTTCCGATCCCTTCTATATTCCTAAAGTTTTGCCCTGAATCGAAGCAACTTCCGCTCCGCCCACAAAAGAACGTAATGTAGAGAGGTCAATGCAATCATCGAAACCCACAACATATCCCAATACAGGGCGGAGCCGATACGAATGCCTCCGGATAAAGACACGGGGCTCATCACAGACAGGACGATGCCCAGAAGTATCCCACCCATCAAAATCACCAGCCGCCGGTCCAACCGCGGCGTGATCAGCAGGGTGAGCCCAACCAACAAAGCGAGGCAAAAATGCTGAAGCGGAAACAGCGCCCATGAGGGATCGAGTGCCGACAACTCTCCGGCGATAAAGAGCGCAAAGCCGAAAAAGAAAAGCGCAACCCCGGAGGAAATGCGGGCGGCCGGCGGCACTTTGTGCATGAGGCGTAAAAAGGCGCAGAGCAACCAGAGAAATCCCATGTGAAGGGTCGCCGCGGGCGAAATCGGAAGTACCACGACGGAAGAAACCGAGGCGGCCAGCAGCCATCCGAACAGCTCGTTGTCCGAGGAAAGCCCCACATCCCGCGGTAACCGCGAAAACCATCCCGTCATGCGCAGCGTAATCAACGCCAGGATGGAAAGGAAGGCCGGTACTCCGGGAGACACCCCTGAAGCCCCCTTCCGTTTTTCTTTAGTATGTTCCCATCTCCGTTCTTCTATCAGCCTCAGATCGGA
>JAJYSD010000142.1 GCA_021793745.1 Bacillota bacterium | reverse complement strand
CGGGCGAACCGCTCAGATGGAACAGGGTGAGGATTCCCCGTGCCTCGGAGGCTTCCAGGAAGGCATCGTGAGGCAAAAGCCCGTCGGGTCCCCATAAAAGGTGGCGCTCGGCATAATGGCTGATGAGGTAAAAGAGGAGAAACAAGCCGTAGGCGATCCGGGCCAGGCTGATCCCCGTGAGCAGGTGCTCCGTGGTGAGGAAACGGTACAATCGTTGGCTCATTGCTGATGCCCCTTTTCCACCGGCATCCAATCCGTTTCGTCAAAGTAGAGGGTGCCCATCCGGTCGGGTTTCTGCCGTTCCGGATAGCGCGGGAAGCGGTTGAGGACAATTCGCACCTTTACCTGTTCGACATGCCGAAGACCCGGTTTCGAACGGAAGGAGTCCAGCGCCAGACGTCGCAGCATCTGTCGGCCCTGGGCTTTTCGCGCCGGGTCTTTGCTTTGATACATGGAGATGGCAGAGACCTGGAATCGCAGGGCCCGACTGCCGTTGAACAACCGGTTTTCCCACACCTCCCGGACCCGGGGACCGGTGAGATCCCGCCACGGAGTTTCCCGGACTTCGCCGGTTTTCGGGTCGCGCACTTTCGCCTTGGCGGCGAGGGAGCGGTGCTGGGAAACCGGGTCGGGGGCAAACAGTTGCCAGTTTTGAGCGAAGAGGGGATCCATGTACTGCTGAAGGGGCTCCGAAAAACGTCGTTTTAACAGGTTGTCGGGAGCCAGATACAGCAGCGTCAGCAGAAAGTGCATTCCGATAAGCAGGCTGAGTCCGCCTGCACCGATCCAGACAATGCTTCGACGGGTGTGCAAAGGGATTCCCCCTGTCGGCGGCATGGCAAAACTATCGTCACCATTGTAACCCCTTATCCACCGGAGAGTGAAGGGGTGGGGGCTGTTCACGTTTCTGCCGCGTTTCGGCTTGCGGACGGGTTCGCCCTTTGACCGCCATCGGAGCCGCTGGTCCGGATTCCGGCCCGCTTCGGGATGCTCCAGCCCTGCTTACAGGGAAGGCCCCTCCTCGCCGAGAAGGGGCCTGGCATCAGGAGAGGTCCGGCCTCCGATCCCCGCTCTCAACCGGCCTGCTCGCCGATTTTCTCCCGGGTTTCCGGAAAGAGAAAGTCGATGAACCGCTCCGCCGTCGGCTGGGGCTCGTGGTTGGCCAGACCGGGGCGCTCGTTGGCTTCGATGAGGGTATAGCGTTCTCCGCTGAAGTCGGGGGCGAGGAAATCGAAGCCGACGACGGGGATATCGAGGATGCGGCTGGCCTCCTCGGCGATCCTCCGGAATCGGGGAGCCACCTGATCGGTGACATCGCGGATGGTTCCGCCCGTGTGAAAGTTGGCCGTTTTTCGCAGGGGAAAGGTTTCTCCGGCGGGGGGGACTTCGTCCCAATCCCATCCGGACTGCCGGATCACCCGCCGCGTTTCATCGTCGATCGGAATCCGGGCTTCCCCGCCGGTTTGCTCCCGGAGCTGCCGGTTCGCCTCTTCGACCAGCTGGCGGACGGTGTGGCGGCCGTCCCCGGTGATGCGGGCGGGGGTCCGTTCAATGGCGGCCACAAAGGCATGGTCGATGACGATGATGCGAAGATCCCGCCCTTCCACGTATTGCTCCAAAACCACCTCGTCTCCGTCCCGGGCGGCGAATCGGCAGGCCCGCTCCACCTCCTCCGGTGTGGTGACGTCTACGGTGACGCCTTTTCCCTGCTCACCCCGGAGGGGTTTGACGACGACACTTCCCCATTTTTTCAGGTACAGATCGGCGGTCGAGCGGATCTCCTTCGGCGTTGTCTCCCGGTCGATCAGTACCTGATCCGGCACGGAGAATCCCGCCTGCCTCAGGATCCGGTGGGTGAGGCATTTGTTTTCGCAGATGGCCATGGCGACGGCGGAGGTTCGATCGGTGAGGGATTCGCGGCAGCGGATGCGCTTACCGCCGTGTTCCAGGACAAACAGGCCCTGCTCGTCGTCGATCACCTTCACCCGAATTCCCCGGCGCTTGGCCTCGTCGACGAGAATCTGCGCATAAATGTTCACGGCTTTGGCCCTCCTGTGTAAAAGTTCCGGTTGATTTCATTTTTCCGTTTGACCACATAGACGGGCACCCGGCGAAAGCCGAGGGAGCGGTACAGGCGGATGGCCCTGTGATTGTCGTGGAGCACGGACAGGTCCAGATATTCCCTTCCCTTGGCCAGGTAATATTCCGCCACGCATCGGACGAGGGATCGGCCCACGCCCCGGGCCCGTCGATCGGGATCCACTGCGAGGCACCAGAAGCTGGCCCCCTTCTCCGGATCGTTGAAGGCCGCCTTGTGGTCGATCCCCATAATCGACCCGATGATTTGCCCGTCGGCGTCTTCGGCGACGAAGTAGCTGAAGACGGGGGTTTTCTGGTTTTCCACGATGGTGGAGACGGGGCTTTCAATCAGCCCGCATTTTCGGTAAATGGCGTTGACCTGTCGCGCGTCTTCCTCACCCTGCAGGAGGCGGATGCGGAAGTGGGAGGGGCGCTGCTTGGGCATCCGATAGTGGTGCAGCCACAGGCGGTAAGTGTGGGAGGGATCGACGAATAACAGGTCCGGTGCCTTGGTCAAGAGCACATGATGGTTTTTGATGTAGATGGCCAGGTCGCGCTTGCCCTCGGGTTCGGAGGCGAAGATGTCGATGATCCGATCGTGGTCGGAAAAGGTATGTCCGAAAATGAGCCGGCCCCATCCGCAGAAGAGGGTGACGTTGCGTTTCATTTTCCGGTGGATGACCGGGGGCATGTCCTCTACCCAGCCGGACGGGGTCGTCGACAGGGAGCGTTTCACGTGGCGGACCCGTGTGCGCTGTGTCATGGTCAGCACCCCATTTCCTCCAGCCAGTATTCCAACAGGGCGATCTGCCACAATTTGCTGCCTCCTAAGGGGGTGATGTGATTTTCCGGGGCGGCCAGCAGTTTTTCCACGTATTCCGGGGAAAACAGCCCGCGTCTGCGCGCCCGCTCCGACAGGAGCACCTCCCGAGCGAATTCCAGGTATTCGCCGCGCAGGTATTTCAAGGCGGGGACGGGGAAATAGCCCTTTTTCCGGTAAATCACCTCCCGGGGGATCAGCCGTTCCGCCGCTTTTTTCAAAATGGCTTTGCCCCCTCCGGCCAGCTTGATTTCCGGCGGCATGGCGGCGGCCAGCTCCACCAGCTCATGATCCAAAAAGGGGACCCGGGCCTGCAAACCCCAGCATGTGGTCATGTTGTCCACCCGTTTGAGGGGGTCGTCCACCAGCATCACCGTGGTGTCGAGCCGGAGGGCTTTGTCCACCGGGTGGGAGGCTCCGGGCAAGCCAAAATGGTCGTGGACAAATTGTCGGGACCAATTGTCTCCGCGGTATTCGGGGCCCAGCATCTCCCGAATTTCGGTGTGATCTCGGTCGAAGAAGGCCTTCTCATACCGGTCCGCCGGATGGCCGGAACCGTCGTTGATCCGGGGATACCAATGATATCCCGCAAACACTTCATCGGCGCCTTGCCCGCTCAGTACCGCCCTGGTTTCCCGGCTCACCTCCCGGGACAGGAGATAAAAGGCGACGGCGTCATGGCTTGTCATCGGCTCGGCCATGCTTCGGATGCAATCCTTCAGGTGGGAGAGGAGCTCCTTGGAGTCGATGTAAATTTTGCGGTGATCCGTACCGAACAACTCCGCGATCCGATCGCTGTAGCGGAACTCGTTCCCCGCTTCTCCGGCCACATCCTCAAACCCGATGGAGTAGGTCCGGAGGGACCCGGGTTCCATCCGGGCCATCAGGGCGACGATCATGCTGGAGTCGACGCCGCCGCTCAACAGGGCGCCAACGGGGACGTCGCTCTCCATTTGACGCCGGACGCTGGCCTCGAGGGTGTGGAGAAGCCGCTCCACCCACTCTTCCTCGCTCCATTGCCGTTTTTCATCGAAGTTCAGGGTCCAGTATGTTTGCTTCCGTTTTCGACCCTTGGCATCGATGACCAGCAGGGTGGCCGGTTCCAGCTTTCGGACATTCTCAAAGATGGTCCAGGGGGCCGGGATCACCCCGTGAAAGGAGAGGTAATAATGGAGGGCCCGCTTCGAAAGGATGGGTCGAACGGCGCCTGCCCGCTTCAGGGACTGGATGTTGGAGGCGAAGTAGAAGGTATCCCCGGCATCCACGAAATAAAGGGGTTTTACACCCAGGCGGTCACGGCCGAGCAAACACCGCCTCCGATTTCGGTCATAAAGGCAAAAGGCGAACATCCCCGAAAGACGGGTGACAAAGGCATCCCCCCAGGCGTGGTAGGCCTTCAGAAGCACTTCGGTGTCGCTGTCGGAGAAAAACCGGTATCCCAGGGTCGTCAGGTTCCGCTTCAGCTCGCGGTAATTGTAGATTTTCCCGCTATACACAACGGAAAGGCCCAGCTCCTTATCCGTCATCGGCTGGCGTCCCTTGTCCGTCAGATCGATGATATGGGGACTGCGTTGGGGGGCTGCGCCGGGTTGGATCAGCCAACCCTTTTCATCCGGTTCGCGGCGTTCCAGAGGGGAAAGCATCGAACGCAACCGATTTTCCTCGGTCTGGTTCTCGTCCAGGTCGATGATTCCGCAAATGCCGCACATGGGTTTTCACATCACTCCTATTCCATAATTTTGCAGTGCGGGTGAAACGAGACAGAGGGGAAACGGAGGGAAATGACGGGCCTTTGCGAGATCTTTTCGTTCACTCGGTCAAGGATCCTGTTCGGTCTCCTGGCAGATTTCCGAGGAGAAGCGCAAGGGATTTGATGGGGGATTTGAGGGGACGGGACGAAGGTCCCGGTGATCGATTGGGGGAGCAATAAACCGTTCAACGGGTATGTATCAGAACCATAAATGCTGCATCGAAAACTGGGGGAGCTCGGTTGGAGAAATGAAAAAGCGGGTCGGTTGGATGGTCGATGGTTCCAGGCGACGTCAGGTACGGTATGTTATATAACCGGAATCCGACGGGATCAAACGGGCTTTTTGCGGCGGTATTTTAGTTTGATTATTCATAATATTGTAAAGAAGAAATCTATTCCATTTACTTGCAAATCAATCGATTGTACAATTATGCTAACAGTTTGTGTATAATATATGTGTTATTGTATCGGGTTG
>JAJYSD010000141.1 GCA_021793745.1 Bacillota bacterium | reverse complement strand
GACATCAGCAGCATCCACGTCCCCTGCTCACGCTCCCCGGTGATGGAGGATCCGCCCAAAATCAGGGTGAACAGGGGGATTACAAACAGGATTAGATTTAAGAGGCTGGCCGTGGCGCGATTAAAGCTCTCTAAGCCGATCCCTCCGCTTCCCGCCAATCCAAAATAGGTAATGGAAGCGGACAATAGGAAAAAAAACACCACAAACACGTGAAACCATCGGTTGCGGACGGCATCCAGCATTTCCTTCTCGGCGATCACACCCACCGTTTCCAGATTGATCTTCCACGCCGGCTTCAATGTTTCGCCTCCTCATCCCGGGCGTGACGGAGGATCTCCTCCCAGGTGGTCTCTTTCGCCCCTGTTTCCTCCCGGATGAACGCTTGCAGACGATCCTCCCCCTGAAAGGCGACCAGGCCGGAATTCATCGGGGTATGAACCTCGGATTCCGCAAAGAAGGCCTGGTCGGTTCGAATCCACTCCTTGCTGTGAAAATCCCGGACATACGCTTCTCCGTCCGTGTCATTGTTGTTAAGGTATCCGGCCAAACATCCGATATCGTCGAATTTGAGCACTTCCCCGTCCCTTTGCACCCATTCCGCGGCGAAGGGGCCGTCCGACACGCTCATGTTGCACGAGGCGCACACATCCACCGCCTCATCGATCGGTTGGGGTCCCGAATCCCCGCTGCACCCCCCGATCACCGCCATCATCAGGATCAATACCAATCCCGCTTTGGAAAAATGGGCAATCCCCATCATTCAACCTCCTGTTCGCCGTCCTCATTCACCGGTTTCTTCTGATCACGGCCCAAAAGGCCCCTCCGCCCGTCAAAAGCAGGACCGCGGAAATCACCCATGCGAATGCCGCTTTCCCGCCCGCTTCCGAGCGTCGTCGCAATCGGTCGTAGGTTTCATGACGGACGGGTTCCATCAGCGGATACGGATCCGTCACACTCGGCCGGGAGACAACGGGAAACCAGCGGTCAATCGCCTCGAGCATTTTGGCCGTCGGACTCTGGATGAAGAGACGGGTGTGCGGATATTTGGTCATCAAATACTCAAACAGGTTGCCGGACTGATATTTCGGCTTACCGATTCCCTCCCCGTCTACATCCACTCCCTCATAATCGCTCCAGTAATTGCCCCTTTTCCCCTTGGACCAGTCGATCTTCGTCGTTTGTTCATTGACGGACAATTGTTGCAGGTTGTCGATGAAATTGTTCTGGTAGACAACCCCGTCCCAATTGCTGCCCAGCATTTCCATTCCGATGTCATTGGCCAGGAAGGTGTTGTGGTGGATTTGGATGTTTCGGGACAAATCGCTGAAGATGCCGATGGAGTTGTGCAGGAACAGGTTGTCGTAGGCTTCGCTGTCCTCCACGGTTTGGAAAAACATCCCGAAGGAGCGCATCCCCTGGCTGTTCTCAAACCGGTTGTTTGTCAATTTCACCCGTTTGGAATACATGATCGCCGCTCCCGATACGTTGCGAAGAAACCGATTCCCCTCAAACCGATTGTCATCGGACCACATATAGTGGACGCCGTACCGGGAGTCCTCCACCCGGTTGGAGTAAAGCCGGTTGCGGTGGGAAAACTCCACATAGATCCCGTCTCGCACGTAGCGAAAGCGGTTTTTCTCCACCCGGTTGCGGTGGGAATAATAGATATGCAACCCGTTCCCCCGTTCGGAAAAGGAGCGCTGCTTCCATCCGACGATATCGTTGCCCCGGATCACGTGGTCGCTCGATTTTTTCAGGTAGATGCCGAAGAGGGATTGTCGAATCACATTGTCTTCGATGCGGGCGCCGTCCCGGGTCACCATGACGGCGGCGTCGTTTTTCAGATAGTCGAGTCCTCCGGAGGAAATCTCGAATCCCTTGATGGTCACCCCCGGGTGCCGGATGGTGATCACATTCCCCTCTCCGTCGCCGATGATTTTCGCCCGGCCCTTCTCCACCGCTTCCAAAGTGATAGAGCGGTCGATCGCCAAATTTCCGCGGTATTCACCGGGATATACGCGGATCACGTCGCCATCCTCCGCCTCACGAACCGCCTCGACCAGTTGCCCGTAGGGCTTTCCCTCCCCCACCTCCCGGACGGCGGACTCCGCCTTTTCCGGCATCCCCACGAAAAGGATCGTTATGAAGATCCAGCAGAGGATGATTTTTCGTTCCACAACCGATCCCCCCAGAGCCCCAGCGCCACTGTCACCGTCCCGAGAATCAGGAAATAGAATCCCCGTTTAAAACCGGTATAGGTCGTAAAATTGGCCAGTTGGTTTTCTCCCACCACCGGCGGTACAAAGGGATCGATCTGGATCGGTGCCTGGGGATCCAGTTGCGTTCCGAAAGTATGCAGCCAATGATACATGTCGTATATCCCGAAGATCCCGCCGATCGCGAGGAGGCCGAACATCACATAGCCCAACCCTTTGGAGCCGGTCAGAGCGGCTGCGGCAAATCCGATGGCAATTCCCCAAACCGCATAGGGAATGTATTGAAATTCCGGAAAATCCCCCTCATGGATCTCTCTCATGCCGATATAGTGATTCAGGATGTTGATCGTATCCAATTGCCCCTCCAGCTTGTACGGATAAACCAATAGGTCCAAGCCTTCGGGATACATGGCCGCGATTAGCTTCATCCCCCACCAGGGAAAGTAGATGGATATCACCAACAGGGCGGCTCCGACCAAGATCAGTCCCCGGGAGCGCATGGACATTCGGGGGCGCTTCAGTCCCACTGGAATCCCTCCTGTTCCAGGCTGCAGAGAGGGGAAACACCCCTCTCTGCAGCAGATGATGAGCCGTTATTTTTGGGGTTTGACCAGGAGATAACCCTGCATTTCCTGGTGGAGCGCCGAACAGAAGTTGGAGCAGTAGAAGGGATACACCCCCGGCTTGTCCGCCACAAACTCGATCTTTTTGGTCTCTCCGGGCTGCACTTCCACATCGATGTCATAGAGGTTGATGGCAAAGCCGTGGGTGATATCCTGGTCCAGATCGATGTTGGTCAGATAGATCGTCACCTTGTCCCCTTCGTTCACCTCGATCTTGTCCGGATAGAACCGGGTCCGAACCGCCAAACCGTGCACCGTCACATGGTTTCCCTCGCGCTCGATGCGCACATCTTCCTTCTTCCAGACGGAGTGGGGGCGCTTCTCATCTTTTTCGTACTTCCGTATCGGCTTGATTTTATCCGCCTTAACCATTTGCGCGTAATGGGGTTCCGGATCGATCGGCGCCTCGTTGATCACCTTCATTTTGTCTCCGGAAATGTCGATCAGCTGCATATTCTCCGGATGGGAGGGTCCCACAGAAAGATGCCGGTCCTTGGAAAGCTTGTTCAGCGCCACCAGGTATTTCCCGTCCGGCGTTACCGTATCCCCTTCCGCGGCGGAACTGTGGCCGGGGCTGTAGTGAACGGTCACTTTGTCCAGTACGTTCCATTCGCCCAGCTTCCACTTGGCGACGGCGCTTTCCACAAACAACGTGGTGTAGGCATAACCATCCGGCCCGAACTGGGTATGGAGGGGGCCCAATCCGACCTTCACCGTTGCCTCCTTCACCGACTCGAAATTGACGATGGGCAATCCTTTTTCCGTTCCGGAGAAATCTTCCGCTTCAATGGCCTTGATGAACTTCTTGAAATCGTATACCGTCACCGTGGGATCCAGTTTGCCGCTGCCCACGATCCAGCGACCGTCCGGAGAAACGTCGACGCCATGAGGGCTCTTGGGAAGCGGGATCAAATAAGCGATTCCTTCCACCTTCGTCGGATCCACCACTTTGACGCCGTTGATCACCTCATACTTTTTGTCCTTGACGGCCTTTTCAGCCTTTTTCCAATTGATCGCAACCAGATAGTCGGTTTCGTTGGCGGAGGCGTTGATCTCCAACAGCTCCGTCGCTTCCTCCGTGTTGTAGGTGGTGAAGAAGGCCCAGTCGCCGCTGATTTTCTTCCCGGCATCGGAGAGGTCATAGTTCCACGGCGGCAGTTTCAATTGCCAGGCAACTTTCATCTTTCCCGTTTTCTGATCGATTTTCTGGGCCGACAAGGCGCCGTGATACTCTTTACTGTATTTGTCCAGGGACGCATATTTCCCGCCCATGGGAACGGAGAACCGTGTCGCCATCATGAAATATTCCGTGTTGGGAGTCACAAAGGCCGCCGAATGGGGGCCCATAATGTTGGGGATCGGTCCCAGGATCTGCTTCGTCGTAAAGGTTTTCAGATCGATCATCGCCGCCCGGTTGTTGGCGTTGTCATTCACGTAAAGAAAGCGTCCGTCATACTCGCCGTCGGTTTCACTGAGGGCCGGATGGTGCAAATCCCCCCAGGTATAGCCGCCGAGCATTTTTTTGGACTCCTCGTCCCAACCATATCCGGTGGCGGAATCCCGGCTGAAAACGGGAATCGTACGAATCCTGCGCAGGGACGGAACTCCGATCACATAGACCTGTCCCGAATGCCCTCCCGAGGCAAACATATAGTACTCATCCTTTTTGCCGGGAGGGACAAAAGCCCCGGAAACCGCCTGCTCCCCCTCCGTTGTCGGGGTCGGACGAATGTAGCTGACGATGGAGCCGGCCACAAGCCCCAGGATCACTCCCAGCGCCACGGGAACATACCATTTCCCCAGCTTCATCTTTTCACCTTCCTCAACTTTTAGTGGTCCCGTCTCATCATTGATCGATCTTTCGCTCATTCCCTCGGGGTTTCAGCCCAGAAACAAAAGAATCCCCGCAAAGCCGATAACCAGACCCACCGCAAACAGCACCAGCCACCGCAGCGTCGGATTCACCGAAAATCCCCCTTCTTCCCTGGAGCGTATCCCGCGATCCACACCCTCAACGGCCATTCAACACCCTTTCTCACGGAGTTCTCCCACTTCCACCTCCCTTGTCCGTGATTGGGAGTCCATCCCCATCAAACCATCATTTTATTGGCATAAATGTGAGTATTTTCACTTATGGGTCTGATAGATGTGGATTTTTTGTGGAGCAAAAACCGCTGGACAATCCCCAGCCGGTCATAAGGCTGAACTTCAGCCCCTTTTCATTCCGACTCGATTCCTTCTTCCTCCACCTATGAATAAACCAAAAAATTCATCCGTATAATTGTGATGGGGA
>JAJYSD010000140.1 GCA_021793745.1 Bacillota bacterium | reverse complement strand
GCCTTCCCTCTCCTTCGAAAAGACGCCAAGCCCGTCGGAACAGCCGGTCCAGGTTCAACCCCAACCCGTCGAGCCCGACAAGCCCTTCGAGTCTGACGCCGAAGCATCGGCTCCGGCTCCGGAGACCGAGGAGCGATTTCCGGAGTTGCACCCCTTGGCGCAGGTCCATGGCACCTATATTGTGGCCCAGGCCGAGGACGGTTTTTACTTGATCGATCAGCATGCGGCCCATGAGCGAATCTATTATGAGCGGTTTTCGGCGGAGATGGGCAGGGAAGAGCCGAAGAGACAGCCTCTGCTGATGCCGATTCCCCTGGAGTGCTCGCCGGGGGAGGCGGAAAGGGTGTCGGCCCATCTCTCCCTTTTTCGCGAAATGGGTTGGGAATTGGAGCCCTTCGGAGGCAGCACGTTTCTGATCCGGTCTCATCCAGGCTGGGTTTCACCGGGACAGGAGGAGGAGATTTTGCGGGAGCTGATCGATTGGCTGAAGAAGGAGGGGGCGGTTCACCCGGAACGGGTCCGGGATGCCGGGGCCAAACTGATGGCCTGCAAGGCGGCGATCAAAGCGAACCGGCACCTGCGCAGGGAGGAGATGTCCCAGCTGCTGGTCGATCTGTCCCATTGCGACAATCCCTTCACCTGCCCCCATGGACGGCCGGTGATGATCCATTTTTCGACGCGGGAATTGGAAAAGCTGTTTAAGCGGGTGATGTAGGGTGTTTGTGACAACGTCTTATCATCCGCATCCGGAGAGGGAACGGACAGCGCGGCAGTTGGCCGAGCGGTTTTCCGTCCCTTATATTCCGCGGGGTCGCCGGACGCTGAAACAGCTGTTTTCCGAAACCGGATCGGAGCAGGCTGTGGTGGTGAGCCGCGAGGAGATTCGTTGGGAAGATCAAGGGGGTCGCCGCTTTTTCTTCCACCCCAACATGTCCGCCATTCGGGTGAAACGGTTGAGAACCGGGGGGACCGATCCGATGGTGGCGGTGGGCGGCATGCGGCGGGGAGATGCGATTCTGGACTGCACCCTCGGCATGGGGGCGGATGCGATCGTCGCCGCCTTTGTGGCGGGTCCGGAGGGAAAGGTGGTCGCCCTGGAAAGCCAACCGGTGATTGCGGCGCTGGTGGAGCATGGAATGCGCACCTATGTGACGGACCGGGCGGAGCTGACGGAGGCGATGCGCTCGGTGGAGGTGGTTTGTGCCGATTACCGGGATTATCTCCCCCGCTTGCCCGACAAATCCTTCGATATTGTGATGTTTGATCCGATGTTCGGCGAAACGGTCCGGGAATCGTCGGCGATGCAGGCCTTGAGGCCCCTGGCCAACCCGGCTCCCCTGGATCCGGAATCGGTGAAGGAGGCGGTTCGGGTCGCCCGGCGCGCGGTGCTTCTCAAGGAGCGGCGAGGCAGTGAGGAATTTTCCCGGTTGGGATTCCGGATCGCCAAGGAAGCGTCCACCTACGCCTTCGGGATGATCGAGGTGGAGGGGGAGGGCGGATGAAGGGGCCCCTTCTGGTGATTGTCGGTCCCACCGCCGTTGGGAAAACCGCCCTCAGTCTCTCCCTGGCCCAGGCGTTTCGGGGCGAGATTGTTTCCGGCGATTCGATGCAGGTATATCGCTATATGGATATCGGAACCGCGAAAGCGACGGAGGAGGAGCGAAAAAGGGTCCCCCACCACTTAATCGACATTGTGGATCCGGACTATCCCTTTTCCGTCGAGGAGTACCAGCGGTTGGCCCGGAGGGCGATCGAGGATATCCACCGTCGGGATCGCTTGCCGATGCTGGTGGGAGGAACCGGCCTGTATATTCAGGCGGTGACCCACGAATATATCCTCCCGGGGGTGGAGGGCAATCCCGCGTTGAGGGAAGCCCTTCATCGATTCGCCGATGAAGAGGGAAATGAAAGGCTGTGGGAGAAGCTCAAAGCGGTGGATCCCGATACGGCCGCCCGCCTCCACCCCAACGACCGCCGGCGCATCATCCGCGCCCTGGAGGTGTATGAAGGGACCGGGATCCCCTTTTCCAAACTGCAGCGAAGGGCGTCGCCCCGCTACGACACCCTGTGGATCGGGCTCACCATGCCGCGGGAGCAGCTGTATGACCGGATCAACCGCCGGGTGGATCAGATGTTGGAGGAGGGTTTGGTGGAGGAGGTGAAGGCCCTGCGGGATCGGGGGTACCACCGCGATTTGACGTCGATGCAGGCGTTGGGGTACAAGGAGATCCTGATGTATCTGGACGGGGAGATGCGTTGGGATGAAGCGGTGGAGGCGATCAAGAGGGGGACCCGTAAATACGCCAAACGGCAGTTATCCTGGTTTCGGCGGCTTTCGGAAATCCATTGGTTCGATGTGAATAAGCCGGAAAGCGCGGAAGAAATTTGGGGACTTGCAGCAGGAAAGTTCCCCGCTTACAAAGAATAGATTAAACTAAATGTGAATGTACATAGGAGGTACGGCCATTGAAACAGACAATTAATATCCAGGACACTTTTCTGAACCAAATCCGCAAGGAGTCGGTCCCCGTCACCATTTATTTGATCAACGGTTTCCAGCTGCGGGGTGTCGTTCGGGGCTTCGATAATTATACGATTATCATCGACAGCGATGGCAAGCAGCAGATGGTCTACAAGCACGCGATCTCCACTTTCACCCCTGCACGTCCGGTCTCGCTGATGCCTCAGGAGGAACATCCACAGAAAGAAGGATAATTTTTCCCTCGCGAGCAGAACATCGCCGGTACCGGGTCTTTGCCGGATGGCTTCCCACCCCCGCCAGAAACGCGGGGGTGGGCCCTTTTTGTTCGGTTCGACCACAGATTCTGTGTGATTTTTCCTCGGTTTTTCTCATGTTTCTCACCAATCCTTGGGCTTCCGCGTATATATGGGGTGAGCCGATTCGGAACAAGAGGTGACAGACATGGGAAAAACGGTTATCACCAGGGAATTGAACCGGATCCACGTGGTTTTGGAAAACGGCCCCCAGGGCAATCACACCTCTTATTCACCAATGCGCTCTCCTCTTCCCCCGACGGTCGATCCGGAAAAGCACCCGGCGTTAAGCCGGTGTTTTGAATCCTTGGACCAGTTGGTCGGACTTCGCCGAGTGAAGGAGTTTGTGCGCGAGATTTATGCCTGGCTGGAGGTGGGGCGCCGCCGCGCCGCCGCCGGCCTCTCCTCGGAACAACAGGTTTTGCACAT
This sequence comes from Bacillota bacterium, assembly GCA_021793745.1. GTDB lineage: Bacteria > Bacillota > Bacilli > Thermoactinomycetales > DSM-44946 > Planifilum. The sequence continues at coordinate 1,931 of JAJYSD010000140.1, read as the reverse complement.
GGTGTTCAGCGGTAATCCCGGGACGGGCAAAACGACGGTGGCCCGCATCATGAGTCAGCTGTTCAAGGAGATGGGGATTCTGACGAAAGGGCACTTGGTGGAAGTGGAACGGGCGGATCTGGTGGGTGAATATATCGGGCATACGGCCCAGAAGACCCGGGAGCACGTGAAGCGGGCCTTGGGCGGAATCCTCTTCATTGACGAAGCCTACTCCTTGGCCCGGGGAGGGGAAAAGGATTTTGGCAAGGAGGCCATCGACACCTTGGTGAAGTCGATGGAGGATCACCGGGAGGATTTTGTTTTGATCCTGGCGGGATACTCCCTGGAGATGGAGCGTTTCTTGCGCTCCAACCCCGGCCTTCCCTCACGGTTTCCCATCCATCTCACTTTTCCCGATTTCACCATCGGAGAACTGATGGAAATCGCTGACAGGATGTTGAAGCAGCGGCAATACTGTTTTTCCCGATCGGCCCGAGAGAAGCTGAAGCGGCAGTTGCTCAAGGAGATGAATCAATCGATCCATCCCTTCGGCAATGCCCGGTACATTCGCAATGTGATCGAGCGGAGCATTCGCCACCACGCGGTGCGCCTCTTAAATGACCCCTACCCGTCCAAAAAGGATTTGATGACCATCTGCGCGGAAGATCTGCGGTTTGAGGAAACGTCCGGAGACGGGCAGTTCATTCGTGGTATAATGAATAGAGAATAGCGATAAGACTATAGGTTTCACAAGGAGGATGAACTTCGATCGACCCGATCGGCGAACGTGAACGAGCGATACTGGTCGGATGCGGTCCGAAACAAGCCGCATGGGATCTTCGTTCCTCTTTGTCGGAGTTGGCTCGGTTGGCGGATACCGCACGGGCTGAAGTGGTAGCGACGGAAATGCAGTTTCGCGATAAAATGGATCCCTCCACCTTGATCGGCCGGGGGAAGGCGGAGGAGATCGCTCGGAAGGCGGAAGCCCTCGGGGCGGAAGTGATCATTTTTGATCAGGAGCTGTCTCCGGCCCAATTGGTTCAACTGGAGCGGATCATGAACCGCAAGGTGATCGACCGCACGCAGCTGATTTTGGACATCTTCGCCCTGCGGGCCAAAACCCGGGAAGGTCGCTGTCAAGTGGAACTGGCTCAGCTGGAGTATCTGCTTCCACGCCTGGTGGGGCGGGGGCGTGACCTGTCCCGGCTGGGGGGAGGAATCGGGACCCGGGGTCCTGGGGAAACCAAGCTGGAGCTGGACCGCCGTCATATCCACCGCCGTATCCGCGATCTGAAGCGGGAGCTGGAACGGATTCGAAAGCATCGTAAATTGCACCGGGATCGGCGGCGGAAAATGGAGATCGTCCAGGTGGCTCTGGTGGGTTACACCAACGCGGGGAAATCGACGCTGCTCAACCGTCTCACGGGGGCTGACGTGCTCTCGGAGGATCGGTTGTTCGCCACGTTGGATCCCACCTCCCGCTTTTTGCGCCTCCCATCCGGTGAGCAGGTGCTGCTGACGGACACCGTCGGATTTATCCGCCGCTTGCCGCACCACCTGGTGGCGGCCTTTCGCTCCACCCTGGAACAGGTGAAGGAGGCGGATCTCTTGCTCCATGTGGTGGACGGGAGCCACCCGGAGGCCATGGACCAGGTGCAGGCCGTGGAGCAGGTTCTCCAGGAATTGGGCGCCGCAGACATTCCTACGCTGACGGTGTTTAACAAGGCGGATCGGCTGCAGGAGGAAATGCCGGAGGAGGAGGGGATTCTTCGGATTTCAGCCTTCTCCGATGCCGATCTCGAACGGTTGAAGAGGGAGATCGATCGAGTGCTTCACCGGGAACAGGTGTATGGATCGGCTGAGTTTCCGGTGACCCGCGGGGAGTGGATCGCGGCCTTGTATCGATATGCGGAAGTGGTTCGGTCGGAGGTATCCGGTGTAACCGTCAAGAT
>JAJYSD010000139.1 GCA_021793745.1 Bacillota bacterium | reverse complement strand
GATCTGCCTTTGTCTCCGTGGGCCTGTGGTGGTTCTTCTTTTCCCTGCCCCTCTTCCGCCATGTCCGCGACCGGGACATGGGCGGCCGCCCGGCCCGGATCCAACCGGGGATCGTCATCGATGGCTTTCGCAGAGTCGGCCGGACCCTCCGGAGCATCCGGCGGTATCCGGAACTGCTCAAATTCCTCATCGCCTTCTGGTTCTTCAGCGACGGCATCAATACGATCATCAAGATGGCCACCATCTACGGGCGGGAAATCGGGATCGGCCAGACGGACTTGATCGCCGCCCTGCTCATCACCCAGTTCGTGGGCATCCCCTGCACCCTGCTGTTCGGCAAGGTGGCGGAACGCATCGGCGCGATGCGCACACTGATCGCTACCCTGGTAATTTATCTGATTATTGTTATTCTGGGTTACTTCATGAAAACGGCCCTTCATTTCTACCTGCTGGCCATCCTCGTCGGCTTCGTCCAGGGAGGGAGCCAGGCGCTGGCCCGCTCCATCTTCAGCCGGCTCGTCCCGCCCGGGAAAAATGCGGAGTTTTTCGGCTTTTACGGCCTGACCGGCAAGTTTGCCGCCATCTTCGGCCCCTTCCTCTTCGGCTTTGTCGGTCAGCTGACCGGCTCCAGCCGGGCAGGAATCGCCTCCCTGGCCCTCTTCTTCCTGGCGGGCATCGTCATCCTGCTGTTCATCGACCTGGAGAAGGGGAAGGCCGAGGCGGCGGCGGAATCGGCGGAATCCGCGGTCCCTTCCTCGGCGACGAGGTGATTCCTCCCCCATTCCCCGGGCGAATCACTCCGCAACTCGGATGGAGACGCCCCGGAGGCTCCTCATTCGGACAAGTGACAAAGTGTTTGAGAGGGACCAATTTTCCGCCGAGCGACTTGCCACTGCATGGAGCCGAGGAGATGTCCCTACAATTCATGTTGACACGACAGGTGCTTACAATCCGTCTATTAACGAATTGAAAACTATCATTTTTGGTTGATATGGTGTTCAGGGGACGCGATTTCTGCCTCATTTCCATACGAGGGAAAAACAATTCGCGAAATCGGTCCCCTGACACTTTGTTATACCTATTTCGGCTGCACGAGGAACTCCACCCGCCGGTTCTTCTGCCGGTTGGCCTCGGTATCGTTGGGAACCAGCGGCTCCCGCTCTCCGTAGCCCTTCGCCGTCAGCATCGACGCCGGCACGCCGAAGCGGTCGACCAGCGCCTTCCTCACCGCCTCCGCGCGACGCCGGGACAGATTCATGTTGTAGGAGTCGCTGCCCTTGCTGTCCGTGTGACCCTTGATGGTCACCTTAAACCCTTCCCCTTCCTCTTTCAACGATTCTGCAATCTTCTCCAGGACCGGATATGCCTCCGAACGCAGCTTGCTGGAATCAAAATCAAACAGGATTTTTTCCGGAATCCGGATCAGGGCCCGGTCATCATCCTTCTTGATCTCCACCCCATCCGGCATGTCGATGGGCTGCGGTACGGGCATGGGCTTGGGCGTCGGCATGGGCTTCGGTGTCGGCATCGGTTTTGGCGTCGGCATCGGCTTCGGCGTCGGCATCGGTTTCGGCGCCTCCGCCGGCTGGGGTGTCTTCATGGGCTCCACCCCCGCCGTCTCCTTTTTTTCACCTTTTTCTTCGGCGGATTCTCCATCGGATGAACAGCCGCCGATGAGAAAAGCAGCCAGCAATACGCCGATTGCCAGCCCCTTGGCGAGTCGCTTCCTCATCTTCTCTCCCCCTCACCTTTTCACGCTTTCAACTAAAACCTTATAGAGGAAACCGGATTTAACGGCCGCCTTTATATTTGTCGTAGGCCTCTTCTTCCATTCGGTTTAATTCATTTTGCAGCTTGGATTCGTTCTCGTTGACCTTATTCTGAAGTTCCGATTCCTTTTTGTTGGCGTAATCCTGGAGCACCGATTCCCGGTGATTGATCCAGTCAAATATCTCCGACACGTCGGTTTCCACCACATCCTCCAAGTAATCCCAGGCATCGGTCAGACGATCATCTTCAATATCCGCCAAGCGGACCATCTCGTCGTCCATCTCATCGATTTCACGAATCTTTTCGTCGTCTTCCAGGTCGACTTTTCGCTGCTGTTCGTCCTCCCACAAATCCCATTCCCGCCACAATCGGTCATACTCCAATTTAAAATGCTCCTCCAGGTCGGCGCCGGTCCTGGCCGTCGCATAGGTCCCCTTTCCGGCATCCGCCACGGCTTTCAATGCCTTTTGTCCGGCGTCATCCACATCGAAGCCGATAATATTCACCACGGCCTGGATGTCGGATTGATTCAACGCCTTCGCAGCCTCGACCGGGTCGCCGCCGCAGGTTTCCACCCCGTCACTGACGACATAAACGATGTTTTGGACGTGATCCCCGCTGTGACCCGAAAGCTCCTTTTTGGCATTTTCCATGGCTTTGGCCAAGGGGGTCCATCCGGCGGGCCTAAACTTCTCCAGAGCGGATTGAAACTCGGACGAATCGTACGGTCCGAGCGGATACACTTCTTCAATCCCCTTGCAGGATACCTTTTTGTCCCGCTCGGCATTGCTTCCCTTATGGCCGTATACGTGCAGCGAAACGTTGGCGCCCTCCGGCATTTTAGACGCAAAATCCTTGACGGCCTTCTTGGCCAGGTCCATTTTGACCCCGCCTTTGACCCGGCCCGCCATACTTCCGCTGGAATCCAGCAAAATAACGATATTCACCTCTTGATCCTCCGGCAGTGCCGGTCCCTTGATCCTGTCCGGCCCTTTGCCGTCGATCGTCAGCGAGGGGTCAAAGGTCTCAAAGAAGTGGATATAGGGGGTATAATCCTCCGCCAAAAGTCCCAGCAGTTTTTTGTAATACGCCTCCTGCGACAAATTCTTGGGAAGGCGGTCGATCTCGGCCCGCACCTTGCTTTCATCATACCGATCTCCCGCATACTTTCCGGGACCCGCCAGAACATGGATCCCCTCCAGCTCCTTCGGAACCTCGACCGGTACGGAGCCCCGCTGCTTGGGCGGTTGTTTTTGTTCTTATGTAGCGGTCTTTTGAACCTCCGCCTCGGGGTCCAAACCCGACTGACAACCGTGAACAAAGAGGAGAGCGAAAATGAGCAGAAAACAAAAGAGCCTTCGGTTGCGCAACTTGTACACCTCCTGGTTAAAACATTGCCGCAATTTTTACCGATGATTGCAGGATTCTCATCCCGCCCGATGGCAGCGCATGGAATCGTTGGGATGACACAAAATATTTTTCAATAAATATCAAAGGATTTCCTTCCGGACCAAATCGATTTCTCCGGTTTCATTGACGGATTTGCCCATGGCTTTTTGAGCGGGATTGAAAATGCTTCCGAATTGCCGATCCGCAGAGTGGGGTTCCCCTCAGCCGCGATTCGTTTCAAAACTGTCAAAACCGGCGTGCGGAAAGCCCTGTAAAGCGCACTGCATCGGGCTTTTTTCGTCCTCGACCAACCGCTGAAATCGGTTGACAGGATCCTCGCTTCCTGGTATAGTGATCACGAAATTGAGAATCATTATCACACATGCCCGTTCGACAAAATCCCCGGGGTCATGCGGAAGGTGGAGGGCAAAGATGCATCGCCTGTACGCGAAGGATTTGCAAATCGGATACGGCGATCGCCTGATTGTGCAGGATTTGAACATTACCATTCCGGACCGGAAAATCACCACCATCATCGGGCCCAACGGTTGCGGAAAGTCAACGCTCCTCAAGGCTTTGACGCGCATCATCGCGCCGAAATCCGGCTCCATCCTGCTGGACGGCAAGGATATTGCCCGACAGAGCACCAAAGCCGTCGCTCAAAAATTGGCGATTTTGCCGCAAACCCCTGAAGGAACCAGGGGGTTGACCGTCGCCGAACTCGTCTCCTACGGCCGCTTTCCCTACCAAAAGGGGTTCGGACGGCTGACCAAACGGGATCGCGAGGTGATCGATTGGGCCCTGGAAATGACCGGCACCGCCGAATTGAAACACCGTCCCGTCGATCGGCTGTCGGGGGGACAGCGCCAGCGGGCCTGGATCGCGATGGCGTTGGCCCAGGAGACCGATATCATCTTCCTGGACGAACCCACCACTTACCTGGACCTTGCCCATCAATTGGAAGTCCTGGAGCTGCTTCGCGAATTAAACGAAAAGCAAGGACGAACCATCGTCCTCGTACTCCACGATCTGAATCAGGCGGCCCGCTTCGCCGATTACATCATCGCGATGAAACAGGGCCGCATCGTAAAATCGGGGTCTTGTGAAGAGGTGATCAACCCCGAAGTGCTGCGGGAAGTCTTCCGAATCGACGCGGTGATCTGCCGGGACCCGCGTACCGATAAGCCGATCTGCCTCACCTACAACCTGATCAAAGGAGAAGCGGAAGATGATCAAAAAGCTGCTCGTCCCATTTCTGCTGATTTGCTTGGTGTTCGCTAGCGCCTGCGGCGGTCCGGCGCAGGATTCCGAACCATCGGCGGACGCGGAAACCAGGACTTACCAGTCTGAAAAGGGGCCCGTCGAAGTGCCCGCCCAGCCGAAGCGGGTGATCGCCCTCCATCCCTACGCCGGCCATGTCCTGTCCCTGGACATCAAACCCGTGGCCGTCGATCAGTGGACCAAAATGAATCCCCGCTGGAAGGATCAGCTGAAGGATGTTCCCGTTGTCTCCGAGGAAAACCTCGAAAAGATCATCGAGCTGAATCCGGATCTGATCATCGGAATTTCCAGCATGAAAAATCAGGACAAGCTGAAGGAGATCGCCCCCACCGTCACCTACACCTACGGCAAACTGGGCTACCTGGAGCAGTTCATCGAGATCGGGAAGCTCCTCAACAAGGAAGAGGAAGCGGTGGCCTGGGTGGAGGACTTTAAGAAGCGGGCCAAGAAAACCGGCGAGCAGATCAAGGCGAAAATCGGAGAAGATGCCACCGTCTCGGTCATCGAAAGCTTTGAAAAACAGATTTATGTTTACGGGAACAACTGGGGCCGCGGCACCGAGGTCCTGTACCAGGCGATGGGATTGAAGATGCCGAAAAAGGTGGAGGAGAAGGCCCTGAAGTCGGGCTATTATGCCATCTCTCCGGAAATGCTCCCCGAGTTTGCGGGCGATTACCTGATCGTCAGCAAATTTGACGACACCGACAACTC
>JAJYSD010000138.1 GCA_021793745.1 Bacillota bacterium | reverse complement strand
TTCCGATCTGCTGCCGTCGTAGTTGGGCCCGAAGTCGATGGTCTCCTTTTTGATATCCCGCAGCATCTCCAGGGCGATGGGCGCCAGCCGCGCTTCGGTGTAACGCATCGCCGCCGGGGAATCGCCGTCGACGGAGCCGAAGTTCCCGTGGCCGTCGACCAGCATGTACCGGTAGGAAAAGTCCTGGGCCATCCGGACCATCGAGTCATATACCGCCGTATCGCCGTGGGGGTGAAAACGGGCCAGGACGTTCCCCACCACGTTGGCCGATTTCTTGTACGGCTTGTCCGGAGTGATCCCCAATTCGTACATCGAATAAAGAATCCGCCGGTGAACCGGCTTCAAGCCATCCCGCACGTCGGGGAGGGCGCGGCTGACGATCACGCTCATGGCGTAATCGAGAAAGGAGTTGCGCATCTCCTGGCTGATATTCACTTCTTGGATCCGTTCGGTATCTGGCATCGGTCAGTCCCTCCGTCCGTTGATCCGGCACCTTCGGCAGACCGTGGCGCCGTCACACGTCCAGGTTGCGCACCTGCCGGGCGTATTCCTGGATAAATTCCCGGCGCGGCTCCACCTTGTCCCCCATCAGCGTTTCAAACACGTGATCGGCGTCGATGGCATCCTGAAGGGTCACCTGGAGCAAGGTGCGGCTTTCCGGGTCCATCGTCGTCTCCCAGAGCTGGGTAGCGTTCATCTCACCCAACCCCTTGTAGCGCTGGATTTCCACTTTCCCCTTGCCTTGCATTTCCTGGACGATTGTTTCCTTCTCCCGGTCGCTGTAGGCATAGCGGATGGTCTTCCCCTGGGTGATCTTGTACAGGGGAGGCTGGGCGATGTAGACATAGCCCTCCTCGATCAGGGGGCGCATGTACCGGTAAAAGAAGGTGAGGAGCAGGGTGCGGATGTGCGCTCCGTCCACGTCGGCGTCGGTCATGATGATCACCTTGTGGTAGCGGGCCTTGGCGATGTTGAAATCTTCGCCAATCCCCGTTCCCAGGGCGGTGATGATCGTCCGAATTTCATCGTTGGACAAGGCTCTGTCCAGACGGGCCTTTTCCACGTTGAGGATCTTCCCCCGGAGGGGGAGGATCGCTTGAAACATCCGGTCACGCCCCTGTTTGGCTGTCCCGCCGGCCGAGTCCCCCTCCACCAGGTACAGTTCGCTGATCTCGGCGTTGCGCGAGGTGCAGTCGGCCAGCTTGCCGGGAAGGGAGCTCACTTCCAGGGCGTTTTTCCGCCGGGTCAGCTCCCGGGCTTTCCGGGCGGCTTCCCGGGCCCGGGCAGCCGTTACCGCCTTATTGATGATCCGCTTCGCTACGGAAGGGTTTTCCTCCAGATAATTGAAAAAGCGGTCCGCGAAGATGGACTCCGTCACGGTCCGCGCTTCGCTGTTCCCCAACTTGGTCTTGGTCTGCCCTTCAAACTGCGGATCGGAAATCTTGATGCTGATGATCGCCGTCAAGCCCTCCCGGACATCGTCACCGGTCAAGTTGCTGTCGCTGTCCTTCAGCAGATTGTTGCGGCGGGCATAATCGTTGATCACCCGGGTGAGGGCCGATTTGAATCCCGCTTCGTGGGTGCCCCCCTCGTAGGTGTTGATGTTGTTGGCGAAGGAATAGATGTTGCTGGCGTAGGTATCATTGTACTGGAGGGCGATCTCCGCAAAAATGCCCTCCCGCTCTCCCTTGATGTAGATGGGGGGCGCGTGCAGCGTGTCCCGATTCCGGTTCAGATGCTCCACGAAGGAAATGATCCCGCCATCATATTTGAATTCGTGGGACTTTCCTTCCTCCCGCTCATCGGTCAGGGTTATGTACACCCCCCGGTTGAGAAAGGCCAGTTCCCGCAGACGGTTTTGGAGCACCTCATAGTCGAATTGGGTGGTTTCCGTGAAAATCTCCGGATCCGGCTTGAAGGTGATGCGGGTTCCGGTCTCCTCGGTGGTGCCCACCACCTGCAGGTCCGTCTCGGGAACCCCTCGCCGATAACGCTGCCGGTGAATCTTCCCTTCCCGCTTCACCTCCACCTCCAGCCATTCGGACAGGGCGTTGACGACGGAGACGCCCACCCCGTGCAATCCGCCGGAAAAAACGTAGCCTTCACCGCTAAATTTCCCTCCGGCGTGGAGGGTGGTCATCACCACTTCCACCGCCGGCCTCCCCATTTTGGGGTGGATGCCCACCGGGATGCCGGAACCGTTGTCGGTCACGGTCACGCTGTCATCCGGATGAAGGGTTACCTGGATGGTGTCGCATCGACCGGCCAGGGCCTCGTCGATGCTGTTGTCCACCACCTCCCACACTAGGTGATGGAGACCGCGGCTGCTGGTGGAACCGATATACATGCCCGGCCGCTTTCGAACCGCCTCCAACCCCTCCAGCACCTGAATCTGGGATTCATCATAATTGGTTCGCTGTACGGTCACCTGCAGTCACCTACTCTCTGGATTCCTGGTCGCTTCCCAAACCGTCCTCGGACCGCGACAGGCGGTTCGGTCCATCGTTTGCCCGCTTCATCAGGGTGTAGGGCGAAATCGGGGAAGCATAGACCAACGTACCGGTCACAATGAACGATTTGACATCCTGGGGGGCGATGACCACGAATCGCCCTTCCCGTCTTGCCCGATCCACAAAGGGAAAGATGTGCGGGGATGACGCGTCCAGGATGGCAATCACTTCCCGGGTGCGAATCATCTTGTTCCCGCCTAGGTGAACAAACACCCTCTCACCTCAGTTCCGTAAAGGTTCCCCCCTCCACCCGCCATATCCGGGCCCGCTTCAGCGTCTCTTTTTCAATGCCCTCCAGGCTGGTTGCAGTGACGAAGGTTTGCACCTTGTCCCGGATCGCTTCCAACAGGTGTGTCTTGCGGTGATCATCCAACTCGGAAAGCACATCATCCAACAAGAGGATGGGATAATGGCCGATTTCCTGATAGATCAACTCGATCTCCGCCAGCTTCAGGGCCAGCGCCGCCGTCCGCTGCTGTCCCTGGGACCCGTAGGCGAAGAGATCGAAACCGTTGACGATGAGGCGCAGGTCATCGCGATGGGGACCGATCAGGGTGCTTCCCCGTCGGATTTCCTGCTCCCGGATTCGGCGCAGTTCCCGGCGAAGCTGCTCCTTCCACGTCTCCGGAGGACTCGCCTCGTCCAGTTCGACGGAAGGGGCGTAACGGACCTTCAGTTCCTCCAATCCCTGGCTGATCGCCCGATGAATCCGTCCCGCCCGCTCCGAAAGGGTGCGCACGAACTCCAAGCGCTTCCTCCACACCGGAACCGCCGATTCGATCCATTGTTCGTCCAGGACATCGAGCAGCGTCGTCTCCGCCGGACGGCGCGAACCCCATTCCTTCAACAGGCTGTTTCGCTGGGAAACCAGTTGTTTGTAGCGGGTCAGGTGATACACATAAGCGGGGCTGATCTGTCCGATCTCCGTATCGATGAAACGGCGTCGGACCTGGGGGCTTCCCTTGACGATGTCCAAATCCTCCGGGGCAAACAGGACGACGGCCAACGTGCCGATGTATTCGCTCAGGCGGCGCTGTTCCACCCCGTTGCGGACGACCTGCTTTCCCCGATCCGAAAGGCGCACCTCCAGGCGGTGGGGACGTTCCCCCCGCTGGATGCGCACGGAGAGCCGGGCCGTCGGTTGATCCCAACGGATCAGTTCCCGGTGGGATCTCGCCCGGTGGGATTTGCCCAGGGCCAACACGTAGAGGGATTCGAGGAGATTGGTTTTCCCCTGGGCGTTGGCTCCGATGAACAGGTGGAGGTCTCCCGGACAGGTAAGGGTGAGCTGCTCAATGTTGCGAAATTGACTTACTTCCAATTCTTCGACGCGCAACCGGCCACCCCTCCCGTCAAGAATGAACCACCCGGATGGTCTCTTGTCCGGGAATCTCCACCGTATCCCCCGGCACGAGCTTTCGGCCGCGACGGGTTTCCCGCTCCCCATTGACCTTCACGCAGGTATCGAGCAGGAAGTGTTTGGCCTGTCCGCCGGTCGCGATGATATCCGCCTTTTTGAGCAGTTGGCCCAACTGGATGGTGGGTGTATTGATGGCAATGTTTCGCATGGGGGTCACTCCCTGCCCTACCTCGTCCGGATCGGTACGATCAGGTGGAGGGAATCGTCGTTGTCCGCCGGCCGGATGGAAAAGGGCGTCATCGGGCCGGTCAGGAGAATCCGGATTTCATCGCTGTCCACCGCCCGGAGGGCTTCCAGCATGTAGCGGGCGTTGAAGGAGATACTCATCGGCTCACCGCTCACCTTAGCCACAACCTCTTCGGTGACGCTCCCCACATCCTGGGCGGCGGAGCTCACCTCGACGCGTCCGTCGTCACTTACTACCCATTTTATCACATTGTCCCGGCCGTCCCGACTGATGAGGGAAGCCCGATCCACCGATTCCAGCAGTTCTTTGGTGGATAGGACCAATTCCGTTTTTCCTCCCTTGGGGATGACCCGATCGGTATCCGGGTAGTTGCCGCTCAACAGCCGGGTGAAAAATTGCAGGCGATCGGTCTTGATCAGCAATTGATTATCCGATACGACGATATCGACCCAGCCGGACCGGTCGGCCAAAATCTTTCCCACTTCCGACAGGCTTTTTCCGGGGATGATCACATTGGACAGGTCCAGGTCTTCCGGGGCCTCCACTTCCGCCTCCCGTCGGGACAGGCGGTGGCTGTCGGTCGCTACGAACCGCAGCTTGCCCTCCTGAAGCTGACAGAGGACTCCCATCAGGACTCCCCTCGCCTCCGAGGTGGAAACGGCAAACACCGTCTGCCGGATCATGGTCTGCAGGAGATCGGCGGGAAGGCTGAACTTGCGATCCTCCATCAGTTCCGGAAGTCGGGGGTATTCCTCGGGATCCATGGCGTTCAATTGGAACTGGCCCGGTCCGGAACGGATCGTCGCTACCCGCCGTTCATCCACTTCCCACTCCACTTCATCATCGGGCAGTTTGCGGACCAATTCCCCGATGATCCGTCCGGGGAGTACGGTATTACCCATTCTTTCCAAACCAACAATTTCCTTATCCTCTTCGCGCAGGGGCACCTGCACCCGAATGGTCATATCGGCGTTGCTGCCGGTAAAGACGATGCCTTCTTCGTCGGCCTCCACTTTGATCCCCGTCAGGATGGGG
>JAJYSD010000137.1 GCA_021793745.1 Bacillota bacterium | reverse complement strand
TTCCGATCTGTGATCTTGGCGTAAACCACCTCTTTTTCCGTGTGAATGGCGACCCGGCGGTTGACGCGTACGGCGTAACAGATGGTCGACGGGTCGAGAACCACCACCTTCTCTCCATCTTCCACGAGCAATTTTTTCGGGTCCGGCCAGCGGTGCAACGGGGTTTTGGGGTCGCGCTGAAGGGTGCCGGATTTTTCCTCGCCGCTCCCCTTGGACCGGTTTTGATCCGACAGGGCCGTGTTCCGCCGCAGCACCTTGCGAATGCGGGCCATGGCTTCATGCAGCCGTTCCGGATCAAAGGGCTTCAACAGATAGTCGACGGCCTCGAGATCGAAGGCCTGAACGGCGTATTCGTCGTAAGCGGTGGTAAAGACAAACAGGGGAACCGCCCCGTCCGCTTCACGGTTGTCTTCCCGGATCCGTCGGGCGGCGTCGATGCCGGAACGCTTCGGCATCTCGATATCGAGAAAAATCACGTCCGGCCGGTATCGCCGGTACAACTGCAGGAGCTGTTGACCGTTTTCCGCGCTGGGGCACAATTCCACGTCCTCTTCCTGACGGATGAGATAAGCCAGTTCCTCCCGGGCCAGAGGTTCATCCTCGGCGATCATCGCTTTAATCGGCACTTGCGGCAACCTCCTCTCCTCGGCTTTGTTCTTTCGCAACCGGACAAGGAATCTGGAACGACACGACGCTGCCCCCGGAAGATCGGTTGGCAAAGCGAAGCCGGGCCTCTTCCCCGAAGAGGCGGATGAGCCGCTGGTTGACGTTGTAGATGCCCATGCCCTCGCCCCTCTCTCCGCTGGAAGAAGGAATCGGCGCTTTGCCCAGCTTCGGGAGAAGGAGGGGAGGAATGCCCTTGCCGTTGTCTGTAATCACCACCTGCAACCGGCTCCCCACCTTCCCCAGTTCGATCTCCACCCATCCACCGCCGGAGACGTCCTTCAATCCGTGCTGAATGCTGTTTTCCACCAGAGGTTGAAGGGTAAACGGCGGAATCGGCACATCTTCGATCGCCTCTTCCCTCCGGTAGCGGATGTCCAGCTTTCCCCGGAACCGCACCCGGACGATCTCCAGATAGGCTTTCAGCTGCTGCTCTTCGAGCTGCAGGGGGACGAGGGACGACGAAGCCAGCTTCATGCTGCTGCGCATAAAGGCCCCCAGCTGGACGATCAGGCGCCGGGCCTGGGCCGGATCCACCCGGATCAGTGTGGCAATCAGGTGCAGGGTGTTGAACAGGAAGTGGGGATGGATCTGCGCCTGCAGATTGCGAAGCTCCGCCTCCTGCAGCAGCTCCTTCGCCCTTTCGGCGGCGATCATGTCCAACTGGTGGGAGAGGAGCTTTTCCAGCCCCTGGGCAAAGGCGATCTCCACCGGGCGGATCTGCTGTTGCCGTTGAAAGTAAAGAATGATCTGCCCGACCCTCTCCCCCGTTTCAAAGATGGGAATGAGCAGGGCGGCCCGCAGGGGACATCCCGGCCGACCGCAATCGATCCCTTCGCGGCCGGCCACCATCCGGAGCCCGGTGTCGCCGATCGCATCCGCTTTCTCCTCCCGCGGCAGGACTCCCCCTTTTCCGTGACCTTCCGCGCCCTTTCCCGCATGGGCCAAAACCCGCTTCCCGTCCGTCACCGCCACGGCGGCCACATTGGTCAGTTCCTGATTCAGAAGCTCCGCCAATCTCCGGGCGGTCCCTTCGTTCAATCCCCGGCGCAGGTGGGGCAAGGCGGATTCCGCGATGTTAAAGGCCCGGCGCGTCTCCCCGGCGGCTTCCCGCTCCTTTTCCTCCAGGGCTCCCCGGATCACCGCGGTGAAAACGGCGATCCCCACACTGTTGCTGACCACCAGGGGAACGCCCACCTGGTTGATGATGGGAATGGTCTCCTCGGGCCGGGGGCTGAGGATCAGGAAGAGATGCATGTACAGGATCGGGGCGAACATGCCGATAAACAGCGCCTTGAAGGGGGAGATCACCCGCTCCTGGGAAAAAAAGCGGGCGGTGATTCCCGCCAGAAACCCCGTAATCGGGTTGACGAAACTGCTGGCTGCAATCAGATGGCCTCCGAGGGTGAGGGTGTATCCGGCGGTGATGCAGCCGGCTCCCAATCCGACGGCAGGACCGCCCAGCAAGCCGGCGATCACCACCGCCACGAGGCTGGAACTGACCAGGGTTTCATCCGGGGACAGGTCCGAATACCACAGGCCGGAGTGAAATCCTTCTCCGTCAAAGATGACTCCTGCCTGCGTGCTGGCGATCCCGAACAGACCGAAGACGAGGGAGTGGGAGAGGACCGTCTTCACGTTGATCTCCCAATCCAACAGGGAACGGAAGGAAGGGATCCGGGTGAGCAAAAAGGCGCACAGCAGCAAAAGGGCGATGCGCTGCAACAGAAGGATGGTTACCTCTTGCATTCCTGGCTCCCGCCTTTCCGGGGATCGATTCCCGCATGTACCCTTAGCAGAATCCGGTCGTACCGCTGCTCCTCCTCGGGCCGGCGGGTGAGCCATGTTCCGATCACCGCGGCGGCAAACCCGAGGGGAATGGCCAGAATCCCGGGGTTTTCCAGCTCCGTCCCTCCCGGAAGCACGAACCAAAGGGATGCGAGAAGTCCCGTAATCACCCCGGCGACCGCTCCGGAGGCGGTAAATTTTCTCCAGTAAAGGGTGAGAAACAACAGGGGAAATTGAGTGGACCCCGCCATCATGAAGGCGAGGGAGACGAGAAACGTGACGTTTTGGGGTTCCATCAACAGGGAGAGGAGGATGGCCGAGCCTCCGGTGACGGCGGCGGTCCTCCGGGCTGCTTTCAGTTGCTGCCGCTTTCCCGCTTTTCCCCGGTGGAGAAGATGGTTGTAAATGTCGTGGGCAAAGGAGGATGTCGCTGCGATCACCAGTCCGGTCATCACGGCAAGGATGGTGGCGAAGGCGGCGGCAGAGAGGAAAGCCATGACGAAATCACCGCCCAGGGTGTAGGCCAACAGGGGGGCTGCCAGGTTCCCTTCGGGATCGGCGGTCACCAGCCGATCAAAGCCCACCAATGCCACGGCTCCCAAACCGAGGATCAGTGTCATCAGGTAGAAGGCGCCGATAATCCAGCTGGCGATCACGACGGATTGCCGGACGGCGGT
Source organism: Bacillota bacterium (assembly GCA_021793745.1). Classification (GTDB taxonomy): domain Bacteria; phylum Bacillota; class Bacilli; order Thermoactinomycetales; family DSM-44946; genus Planifilum. The sequence goes on along the minus strand of JAJYSD010000137.1, from coordinate 2,032 downwards.
CTGATCGTGGACGGTGTAGAAACGGATGAGAATATGGGGCAGCCCCGCCGTACCGAGAATCAGCGTCAGGAGCAGGGAAAAGGCTTCCCAGGGATGGTGCAGGAGATTCCCGGACCGAAAAAAACCTTCGGCGTAGGGACTCTGTTCCACCACCTGGGCGAGCAGTGCCGGCGGATCCCATTCAAAACGGGCGAAAACGAGCAGGCAGAGGAGGAAGGTGCCGGTCATCAACAGGACCGTTTTGATAATCTGAACCCAGGAGGTGGTGATCATGCCTCCGAACATGACATAGACGGTGATCAACAGGCCGATGACCAGCACCGAAAGTGGGTAATCAAGTCCCAGCAGCAGCTGGATGAAGAGCCCTGCGGCCATGAGCTGGGGGACCATGTAGAGCACACAGATCAACAGGGTGTTGAGGGAAACGATCAGGCGGATCGGCCGCTCCGGAAACCGGGCGGCGATCACGTCTCCCACGGTATACGTTCCCAACCGCCGGATGGGTTCGGCGATGAAAAACAAGAGCAGGAGATAGGAGACGAGAAACCCAATAGCGTACAAAAAGCCGTCAAAGCCGTAAAGGGCGATGGAGCCCGTAATGCCGAGAAAGGACGCTGCGCTGATGAAGTCGCCGGCGATGGCCAACCCGTTCTGGGTGGCGGTCAGGTTTCCCGATACGATATAAAATTGTTGCGGCGTCGTATTCGTCTTCGCCGCCCAATGGGTGATGATCAAAATGCCCACCAGAATGGCGGCCAGAAAAATCAGGTGTGTCAGATTCATAGCCCAATCCTCTTGTTCGGAAATGATGCATCGGATCCGATCCAGAGCCTTCGGCCGGAAGAAGACATCGCCGGGCCGGGAGGACGGCCGCGGCGTCAGCGGCTTTTCCCTTCCCCGCCTCCCTCCGCTTCCGGTGACGATTCTCCGGTAAATTCGGCCCGAAGTCGATGCACCCTTTGATCCCACCGCCGGGCCTGTCGAAGGTACGCCAACCCCAAAATCCAAACCAGGGCAAAGTGGGCGAAGGCGTACAACCAGGCCCAGCTGAAAGGCCCCCAGACGGCCCGGTTCACCTGATCCGGAAACCAGCCGATCAACACCGGGAAAAGAAAATAGAAGGGGAGGAACAGGAGGCTGGCGAAGAGGAGGAATCGCCTTTTTTGCCGAAGAAAACGGGTGAAATCTTCTGAAAGCGCCGGCTTCCCTTCCGACTCCATGCAGTTTCCCCCTTCCTTCAGCAAAACCCGAGAAATCATTAATAATTGTATAAAAAGATTCTTTTCTCATCCTTCTTTATACTATAATCAAAACAGGGATTCAAGAAAAATGATATTATTGATAGAAATTGAAATTTATAGGCTTCGGGATTCCTTCGAATCGAATGATCCAATCCATATTTTGGAAACCACCCGCCGCGGAGGTCTATGAACAGGCAGTCCGCTGATCGTTCCGCTCGCCTTTGGCGCCCCGGTGCATGCAGCACCACCAAAAAATCCCCCGCCGATCGCCGGCAGGGGATCTTTTCAATTCCTTTTTTCCGGAGTCATAAAGGAACGGACGGCGGGTGTCTCCCGGCCGCTGAGGGCATCCCGGAGACGGATCCGCATCCGCTCCCGGGAAATCATCCGCACCGCCTCCTCCGCCGAAAACCACCCCACGTCGGAGGTCTCATCCCCGGTGGAGGGGTTTCCGCCGACGGCTCGGCAAAGGAAGACCAGGCTGACCACACAGGTTCCCTTCGCCCCGACGTTTTTATAAACGCCGGACAACCGGACCACATCCACCTCAATACCGCTCTCCTCTTTCACTTCCCGGGCCACCGCCCCCTCCAGGCTGTCATCCAGTTCGACCACCCCGCCCGGGGGCTCCCAATTCCCGTTGTCCCTGCGGCGAATGAGGAGCACCTTCCCTTCCCGGTTGAGGACGATGCCTGTCGCCGCCACATGATGTTTGGGAAGTACCGTTTCCACCTCCCTCCTTCAAGGCCCTTCCGATCGCCTTCTGCCCTATACCGTGCCGGAAGCCGTCG
>JAJYSD010000136.1 GCA_021793745.1 Bacillota bacterium | reverse complement strand
GGGGAACGGGGAAGGATTCTTCACCGGAGCGTGTCCTCGCTGGAAGTTCACAGGAAAGGGCCGCCGGCAAAGGCGGTGAGGGGCTGCGGAGCTTCCTGCCTTGCGGAAAGGATGGACCCATCCCTTTCGGCGATGGAAAAAGCCTCCCGTATGATTCCCCTTGCCGAAAAAAAGCACCCCCCCGTTACAACAGGAAGGTGCACAACTCCCGGCGAAGGGAGAGACCCCATGGCCCGGCGCCGGCATGGGAGACGAAAAGGGCGTTGCCATCTCCCATCCATCGCCCGAGGGATCAGACACGGGCTTAAGGCAACCACTTTTTCCCCCACGGCCAGTAGCCTGCGTAACGGCGCACATACAGATCGACCGCGGAAAAGACAATCGATGCCACCAGCATCATCCAGTAGGTGCTGACGCCCTCTTCCGCCACGGACATCAAGACGGGGATGACGATGAGACCACCGTAGGAGATAACTTCATAGGAAATCAGAAGCCGTCTCCATACCCGCGCCAGATACTCGCGGAAATGGAAGCGGTCGTCCGGTGTAAACAATTCTCGGAACATCAGGATCAAGATCAATATAATCCAAAAAATGATGATAAAGATGGCCATCCAGGCAAAGCCCGAGATGATCTGGGATAACCATTTTTCCAGCCAGTCCACCGACCTGCTCGCTCCTTTTCCAAAATCTCAAGCAAAAGTATAGCACGTTCCGAAAAAAATCCAAGATCGGCGTCAAAAAATTCCGGAGGGGATCATCCCCCTCCCCAGCGTCTCCGCCATTCCTCGAGGCGCTTCTCCCACCCTTTCCGATGTTTTCGGAATTCCTTCTCGAGCTCCTTCCGCCGCTTTTCCAGCTCCTTTTTCCAATTTTTCCCCGGTCCTTCCCGCTTTTCTTCCTTTGGCTTCTCCTCCCTTTCCCGCACCAATTTGGGCGGTGTCTTCCAGCGGACCAGCGAAAGGTCGAAGGACTGCACCGGTTCCCCTTGCAGGGAGGCGGTCATCATTTCCCGGAAGATCCGGGTGGCGGTTTGACTGCTGGAAGTGGTGAGATAATGCTCAGCGTCCGTCTTGTCGTAACCGAGCCAGACGGCCCCCGTCAGCTGGGGGGTGTATCCGACAAACCAATTGTCTCTGGCGCCGCTTCCCCCGCCCGGCAGCTGGGTGGTTCCCGTCTTGCCGGCGGTGGGCCGTCCCGGGATCCGGGCCTGGGTTCCCGTTCCTTCGTCCACCACGCCCTTCAACATATAGGTAATCTTTTGGGCCACCTCCTTGGACGTGACCCGAACGGACTTCTTGTACCACCGGGCCACCAGCTCGCCGTCGGGCTTTTCAATGCGGCGGATCGCGTGGGCTTCCACCATCACTCCCTGATTGGCAAAGGCGGAGTACGCCTGAGCCATGTGCAGGGGGGAAGTGCCTTCAATCATTCCGCCCAGCGCCAAGCCCAACTGGCGATCCTTTTCGACGAGGGGGACGCCGAACCGCCGCACAGCTTCCATCCCCCGTTCCACCCCGATCTGATCGAGCAGCCACACCGCCGGGACATTGAGGGAGTCCACCACCGCTTCATACATGGTGACTTCTCCGCGGTAGCGGCCGTCATGGTTTTTCGGCTGGTAATCGCCGAAATTCGTCGGTTTGTCCGGCAGCCGGGAATCCAGGTCGTACCCCGATTCCAACGCCGGGACGTAGACGGCGAGGGGCTTCATGACCGATCCGGGCTGGCGCTTCAGTTGGGACGCACGGTTGAAGCCGCGAAAGGTATGTTTCCCGCGACCGCCGACCAGGGCCCGTATCCCTCCGGTGGAGGGATCGATGAGGACGGCGCCGCCCTGGACCATCTGCTCCCCGCCCCCGGAGGGAAACAGGTCGTCGCTCTTAAAGACGGCTTCCACCGCCTGCTGCATTTGGGGATCCAGCTCGGTGTGGATCTGGAGTCCGCCGCTCAGGACCTCGTTCTCCGTCAGCCCGTAGCGGGAAATCGCCTCTTCCAGGATGTAATCGACGTAGTGGGGATATCGCCCTGCATCGTTTTTCAGCCGTTTTCCCTCGAGGACGATCTCCTTCTCCATCGCCGCCTTCTTCTCTTTGTCCGTGATAAATCCCATCACCGCCATGCGGTCCAGGACCCGATCCCGTCGCTTCATCGCCTTTTGAAAATCCTTAAAGGGGTTGAGCGTGGACGGCGCTTTGATCATGCCCGTCAACAGGGCGGACTCCTCCAGGGTGAGACGGTCCACTTCCTTTCCAAAATAGATCTCCGCCGCCCGCTTGATCCCCCAGGCGCCCTCGCCGAAATAAATATTGTTCAGATACATTTCCATAATTTCGTTTTTGGTATAATTCCGCTCAATCTTTTTGGCGATCAGCATTTCCTTGATTTTTCGTTTGTAGGTCCGGTCGTGGGTCAAGAACACATTTTTCGCGAGCTGTTGGGTGACGGTGCTGCCCCCCTGGACCGTTTCCCCGGCGAATAAATTATGAATCAGAGCACGAAGGGTACCGACATAGTCGATGCCCGAGTGGCGGTAAAAGCGCTGATCCTCCGTCGCCACCACCGCCTGAACCAGGTGGGTGGGCACGCGCTCGATATCCACCGCCTCCTTTTGGGAGATGGAAATTTTGCTGGCCACATTCCCCTCCCGATCATAAATGATCGTGGGATAGGGAGCCGCATCCTTCAAAGCGCTGATATCGGTCATGGCGATGGCCACGTTGACCGCGATCAGGAATAGCGCCGCCATCCCCGCCACACCGATACCCACCCACCGGGCCCAAAGCGGCCACTTTTTCCGGGTAACCCTCCTTTTGGGAGGCTTGCTCGTTTTTCTCCCAGATTCCATGAACCTCTCCCTCCATACAAACGATCCTCTCCGGAGCTTCCCTCATCCCTGCTCCGCCCCGGCAGCCTCGCAGATGGAACGGTAGGGGCAGTAGGCACACCGCTTTCCGGGACGGGGGGCATAATCCGTCAAGGATCTTCCCCGCCGCAACCCCTCGGCGGCGGCATCCAAGAGGAATTCCGTTTCCGCCATCCACGCGCTGTCCACCGGGAAAGAAACCTCCGTGCCGGGGTGCAGGAAGAGAAGCGTTGCCCGGGAAGGGACGACTCCCCACTCCCGCCGCGCCGCCAGGACATAGAGCCGAAGCTGGGGTGCGTATTCCTCCGCCGCCTCCAGGGCTTCCTCCCGCGACACGCGGTTGGTTTTAAAATCGACCACTTCCCACTCCCCTTGTTCGTTCCACTGGATGCGGTCGATGATGCCTTCCATCTCCAGACCGGAGGTCCGGATGAAGAAGGGAACTTCCTTCATCACTTTCCGGCAGCGCGGCGCTTCCCGGTGGATCCGGCTGGACAAGAACCGGCGGATCAGCGGCTGGACTTCCTGCCACCCCCGCTGAACCAGAGCGGGGGATATCGGCATCTCCGCTGCCACCCGCCGGAACAGATTCTCCAACGACGCTTCCGACAGCGGCTCGTCGGGACACCGCTCGATCATCCGGTGAACGAGATTCCCCTTCAAAATCGGGGTCAGGGAGTACCCGTCCCCTTCCTCCGCCTCATCCACCGGCTCGAAGCGGTCTTCCATCTCCTCCGGGGAGGGGATCCCGATGACGTACCGATAGTAATACCGGCGAGGACAATTCATCCACATCATCACCTGGGTGACGCTCACCCGCACGCTGTCCCGTTCCGTCAGCCCCCGGGGCTGCATCCGCATCCAATCCGCATCGGCAAGCCCTTCTTCCGCCTCCCCCTCTTCCGCTTCGGATTCCTCCCCGAGGAAGCGGTCCAGGGCCGTTTCCCGCACCGGATCCCCCGAGCCGCGCTCCCCTTCACCGGTCCACACGGCGATGGGAAGATCGCCCTCTCCATCGGGAAGGGACCAGCACCCCGTCTCCCAATCGATCCGATCGTAGCCTAAAACGGCATCCAACCATTTGCTCCAGGAACCGGAAGAAAGGATTTCTCCCCCCTTCCGCGCTTCCCGGTGCTCTTCCGGAACACCGCTCAGGATCAGCCGCTGCTCCGCCCGGGTGACGGCGACGTAGAAAAGGCGGACCGATTCCTCCCGCTCCAGCCGCTGCTCCTTTTCCCGGACTTTCAGCCAGCGGTCCGATTCCATCGCCTCCCCCGACGGATGGTAGAGGCGCAGAACCAATCCCGATTCCTCATCCACCTCCATCCCGCCGGCATTCCCCGGGGAGCGGCGGCCCAGATCGGGAAGGATCACCACCGGGAACTCCAATCCCTTCGATTGGTGGATCGTCATCAACTGGACGCTGTCCGTTCCCTCCGATTCCACAGCCGCCTCCGTCTCCGGAATCGGCTGGTCGATCAACAGCTCCATTTCCTCCAAAAAGAGATCCGGCGAATAGGCGATGTCCCCTTTCCGGGAACGGGCCAGGTCGATCAGTTTTTCCAGGTTGGCCCGGGCCTGCGTTCCCTGGGGCGTTGCCCACAGAACCAGATCGTACCCGCTTTCCACCAACAGCTCTTCGATCAGATCGGCGACGGGGATGCGTCCCATGAGGAGCGCGGCCCGCTCCGCCAGCCGGCGAAAGTCGGCCAGCTTCGCCCGCTCGACTGTCGAAATCTCCTCCACCTCCGTCCAGGATTCCGGCCGCCCCAGCGCTCCCGCCTCCTTCAGCCACAGGAGCGTTTCGTCGCTGACGGCGCAGAAGGGGGAGCGCAGCACCCCCGCCAACGCCAGGGCGTCGGAGGGATCCGTCAACCAACGGAGCAGGTTTAACACATCCACGATCTCCTGACGGTCGTAAAACCCCCGTCCCTTGATGACGTGAAAGGGAATGCCCAGGCGGACCAGCTCCTGCTCATAGCGCTTGATATCCGTCATCGCCCGAAACAGTACGGCGATGTCGCCGGGCCGCCAGCCCGCATCGATCAGCGCCGCGATCCGGCGGGCGATCAGGCGGGCCTCCGCCGACCGGGCGCTCTCCCCGGCCCGCTCCTCCGGGTCCGGCACAGCCAAATATTCCAGACAGGGCCCTTCCCCCGCCGAAGGGCCGCAGGCCTCCGCTTTCTGGTAATAATTGGGCTCCCCCGGATCCGAGGACATGAGCCGGGAGAAAAAACCGTTGGCAAAGCGGACGAGCCGGGGATCGGAACGGAAATTGGCCCTTAAGGCGACTTCCTGTC
>JAJYSD010000135.1 GCA_021793745.1 Bacillota bacterium | reverse complement strand
GAAATTCGGCCAACCGGGTCAACTCGACGACGACTTGCGTAATCAACAGAACCAGTAGCGAAGAGACCACGGCCAGCACGAGGATCAGCATGATGGTGACGCCGGCCCAGCGCGGCAAGCGAAGTCGGCGCTCCCCGAAGCGGACAGCCGGTTCAATCATCATGGCGATCAGCCAGCCGATCAAAAAGGGATAGAAAAGGGGGATGACAAACGATAGCGCAAAATAGGCGAGCACCGCCATCAATACCAGCAGTCCAAATCGTACAAGCATTCCGATCAGTTGGGACGTTCCTACATTCATTGTTCCGCCTCCGCCGCATATTTGGCGCTGTCATTATACCATTTTTATCGGTATTAAAAAAGGGAATAAGGGAGATAGAACGTTAATTCAATCACAATCCGCATCGGTGTCCATGGTGATATCCGTCGGTTTTTGTGGTAAACTATTGTCGGAATAAGAAGGGCGCATTCGGTCAAGACGAAATCGCAGGTGGGGATCCGAACGTTCGACATCCTCGCCCAGACCAAGATTGTGAATCTTGCGCACCACCGAACAAAGTTCCGCCCCATGCCGGGGAAAATGGTTTTCTTTCCTGTATTTTCAGTCAATCGCGAGAGGATTTTCTCGACCGGTGTGCCCTGGGTCGCAGATCAGAAGCAAAGGAGAGATCATATGACGGTTGCCAAGGGATTGGAGGGCGTAGTTGCGGTCACTTCCGAGGTCAGCTCCATCATCGACGGCGTCTTGACCTACCGGGGGATCAACATCGACGAATTGGCGGAAAAGGCCCAGTTCGAAGAAGTGATCTTCCTGCTTTGGAACGGACGGCTGCCGAAGAAGGAGGAATTGGAAGGGCTGCAAAGGGAGCTCGACGAAAATGCCGCCATTCCGGAGGAAGTATTGAATCAGCTGAAGGGGTATCCCAAAAATGTACACCCGATGGCCGTGCTCCGGACGGCGGTATCCCTGCTGGCGATGTACGACCCCGACGCGGATGATAACAGCCCGGAAGCCAACCGTCGCAAGGCGATCCGGCTGACGGCCAAGATCCCGACGATCATCACGGCCTACTTCCGTCTGCGCTCCGGACTGGAACCGGTCGCTCCCCGTCCGGGTCAGGGATTTGCCCGGAACTTCCTGTACATGCTGAACGGCAAGGAGCCGGAGGATGTGGCGGTGGAGGCCTTTAACAAGGCGCTGATCCTGCATGCGGATCACGAGCTGAACGCTTCCACCTTCGCCGCCCGGGTGACGACCGCCACCCTTTCCGACATGTATTCGGCCATCACCTCGGCGATCGGGACGCTGAAGGGCCCGTTGCACGGGGGAGCCAACGAGCGCGTGATGGCGATGCTGAGGGAAATCGATGCGATGGACCGGGTGGAGTCCTATATTCAGGATAAGCTGGACCGGAAGGAAAAAATTATGGGCTTCGGACACCGGGTGTACAAGGACGGCGATCCCCGGGCGAAGCACCTGCGGGAGATGTCCCGTCAACTGGCCGACCTCACCGGGGAAACCAAGTGGTATGAAATGTCCCGGAAGATTGAGGCCCTGGTTGAAGAGAAAAAGGGACTCAAGCCCAATGTGGACTTTTATTCCGCCTCGGTCTATAATTATCTCGGCATTCCCAGCGATCTGTTCACCCCCATCTTTGCCATGAGCCGGGTGACGGGTTGGACGGCCCACGTAATGGAGCAGTATGCGAATAACCGCCTGATCCGCCCCCGTGCGGAATACGTGGGACCGAAGAATCAATCCTACGTACCGATCGACCAGCGGTAACATCTCCAGACAGGGGAGGGACAACCTGTCCCCTGTTTTGTTGTGAATAAAAATACAGTTAGGGGTGTCAAAATGGCAGCGTTTAAATGGGGAGAACCGCAAGCCGGGGAAAGGATTGTCGTTGAAAACGGGAAGCTCAGCGTTCCCGACCATCCGATCATTCCCTTCATCGAGGGGGACGGCACAGGCCCCGATATCTGGGCGGCGGCAAAGCGGGTGCTGGATGCCGCCGTGGAGAAGGCCTACGGAGGAAAGAAAAAGATCGCCTGGTTTGAAGTCTTCGCCGGAGAAAAGGCGTACAAGCGCTTTGGCGAATGGTTGCCCGAGGATACGCTGAAGGCGATTCGGGAGTACAAAGTGGCCATCAAGGGACCCCTCACCACGCCGGTGGGAGGCGGGATCCGTTCCCTCAACGTGGCGCTGCGGCAGGAACTGGATCTGTATGTCTGCCTGCGTCCCGTCCGCTATTTCGACGGCGTTCCGTCGCCGGTCAAACATCCCGAACTGGTGGACATGGTGATTTTCCGGGAGAACTCGGAGGACATCTATGCCGGGATCGAGTGGGAAGCGGAGTCGGAGGAAGTGAAAAAGGTGATTCGCTTCCTGCAGGAGGAAATGGGCGTCAAGAAGATCCGTTTCCCGGAAACCTCCGGCATCGGCATTAAGCCCGTGTCCCGGGAGGGAACGGAGCGGCTGGTGCGGTCGGCGATTCAATACGCCCTGGATCACGGCCGGAAGAGCGTCACCCTGGTGCACAAGGGGAACATCATGAAATTTACCGAGGGTGCCTTTAAGAATTGGGGCTACGAGTTGGCCGAGCGGGAGTTCGGCGACAAGGTGTTCACCTGGGCCCAATATGACCGGATCGTGGAGGAGAAGGGCAAGGAAGCGGCCAACCGCGCCCAGGCCGAGGCGGAGGAGGCCGGCAGGATCATCGTGAAGGACGTGATCGCCGACGCCTTCCTGCAGCAGATCCTCACCCGGCCCGCCGAGTACGACGTGATCGCCACCCTCAACCTGAACGGGGATTACATCTCCGACGCCCTGGCGGCCCAGGTGGGAGGCATCGGCATCGCCCCCGGAGCCAACATCAACTATGACACCGGGCACGCCATCTTCGAAGCGACCCACGGTACCGCCCCCAAATATGCCGGATTGGACAAGGTGAACCCGGGTTCGGTCATTCTGTCCGGCGTGCTGATGTTGGAGCATCTGGGCTGGCAGGAGGCGGCGGATTTGATCTATGCCTCGATGGGCAAGACGATCAGCCAAAAGACCGTCACCTACGATTTCGCTCGCCTGATGGAGGGAGCGATCGAGGTGAAGTGTTCCGAGTTCGGGGATAAGCTGATTGAAAATCTGTGATAGGCTAGAGACAAAAGCAGCAGCGGATATGCTCCCGGCCGCCTCCGCTCCCCCGGCGGGACGGGAGGGGCCGGGGGTGAAACCCGATGGAGGCAGGAGATCCAACCCGATTCGTTATACGGGACCCCAAAAGGAGGAAGGTTGAAGTGACCATCCGGAGAAGGAAAATTTCCGTCATCGGCGCCGGCTTCACCGGAGCGACCACCGCGCTGATGCTGGCGCAGAAGGAACTGGGGGATGTGGTCTTGGTGGACATTCCCCAGGTGGAAGGGCCCACCAAGGGGAAGGCGTTGGACATGTTGGAATCTACACCGGTCCAAGGGGTGGATTCCAACATCGTCGGCACCACGGATTACGCGGACACCGCCGGCTCCGATCTGGTGATTATCACCGCCGGTGTCGCCCGGAAGCCGGGAATGAGCCGCGACGACCTGGTCAGCACCAACGCTAAAATCATGAAGTCGGTCACCCAGTCCGTCGTGGAGCATTCTCCCAACACCATCATCATCGTCCTGACCAACCCGGTGGATGCCATGACCTATGAGGTGTTCCGCACCTCCGGTTTCCCCAAAAACCGGGTCATCGGCCAATCCGGGGTGTTGGACACCGCCCGTTTCCGCACCTTTGTCGCCCAGGAGCTGAATGTTTCGGTGGAGGATGTGACTGGATTCGTGCTGGGCGGACACGGAGACGATATGGTGCCTCTGGTTCGCTACTCCTACGTCGGCGGCATTCCCCTGGAAAAATGGCTGCCGAAGGATCGGATCGATGCCATCGTCGAACGGACCCGCAAGGGGGGAGGCGAAATCGTCAACCTGCTGGGCAACGGCAGCGCCTACTACGCTCCGGCGGCGTCCCTGGTTCAGATGGCCGAAGCGATCCTGAAGGACAAGCGGCGCATCCTGCCGGCCGTCGCCTATCTGGAGGGAGAGTACGGTTACAGCGACATGTTCCTCGGTGTTCCCACCCTCCTCGGCGGCAACGGTCTGGAAAAGGTGATCGAGCTGGAGCTGACCGACGAAGAGAAGCAGGCTTTGGACAAATCGGCCGAATCGGTTCGCAAAGTGATGAAGCTCCTCGATTGATGGGCACTGGCTTGCGCTAAACAAAAACCATTGGGTCTATGGGGGATATCTTGTAGACCCGATGGTTTTTTGTTATTTATGGGATTAAGCTTGGGATAAACGAAATAAATTCCGTGAATAGAAAGGAAAATTATCGACATGGAAAAGCGCGCTTTGCCATTCTTTCGCTATCATCCAAATCCCGAACAGACGGGAGTGATTGTAAGAGAAGAGATCCTTTGCGAGGCATGCGGAAAAAAGAGCGAGTACAACTATGTCGGTTCCATTTATTGCATACCAGAGATTGAAAATCTTTGCCCATGGTGCATCAAAGACGGAACTGCCGCCAGAAAATTTGATGCCGAATTTCAACAGAGTATCGACAAATCCGTTGATAATAAAGAAGCCATCGAAGAGCTTTTGAAGAGAACACCCGGCTATTTCTCTTGGCAAGGAGAGTACTGGCCCGGCCATTGCAACGACTTTTGCGCTTATCTCGGTAAGGTGGATGGCGCAGGACTCCAAAAGTTATTGAGTCAAGGAGATCCCGTGTTGGAAGAAAGCGTTCAGAAGGAAGCGGAGCAGTATCGTCTGACTAAAGAGGAATTCCTTGAAGAGTTGAATATAAGAATTTATGGTTATCTCTTTCAGTGTCTGACCTGTAAGGGCCATATACTACATACGGATTTAGACTGATTTGCAAGACGTTGGGGGAAGAACTTTTTCCGCCGAACGTATTGTGTTCTGTCCGTTTGTCGGCGGGCTGTTGACAAACAGCCGGGAGCGACTTTTTGTTTTAGTTCCATAAAGTGGCAAGTGATTCATCGAAAAATCGCTTTGCCCCGACTCTTTAAATATACGAGCCCGGGTTTATCCCGGGCTGTCTTAGTGCATGGATTTCAGCCATTCCAAGGACATTATCATCTTATCGCTTTAAAGGGACAATAAAAAAACATTGAATCCCAA
>JAJYSD010000134.1 GCA_021793745.1 Bacillota bacterium | reverse complement strand
ACATGCTGCGCGTGCCGATCGTCCAGGCCGCGATGCGGTTGATGCTGGCATCGAAAAAGTCGAGCCCGATCAATACCCGGTCCAGGGCGTCATTGCGGACGATTTCCAAGGCGATCTCCCGCAATTCATCATCCCAGATGACCACATGGTCGCTATCCCACCGCACGGGCCGCGACACGTGGAGCGCCAGCTGATCGCTGAACAGAAGGATCGCGGAGATCTTGTTGGAGACCGTCTCCGTCGGGTGGAAATGTCCGGTATCCAGCAAACAGACCTTGTTATTTTTCAAGGCATAGGCCAGGTAAAATTCGTGGGATCCGACCACATACGCTTCCGATCCGATCCCAAACAATTTGCTCTCCAGCGAATCCCTATTGTACCGCTCATCGATCGCTACTGCAAAAATCGCATCCAGGGATTCCTTCAGCCTTTTCCGGGGGGTCAGGCGATCGCTGGGAATATCCTTATATCCATCCGGAATCCAGATATTCGTCAAAGCCGGTGTGCCCAATTCCCGTCCGAAATACTCGCCGATCCGCCGGCTGGCGATACAGTGCCGGATCCAAAACTCCCGGATCTCCTCGTTCGGATGGGCCAGCGTCAAACCGTCCGCAGCCTTTTCGTGGGAAAACAGCGTGGGATTGAAGTCCAAACCGATCCCGAGCTTTTTGGCCCAACGGACCCAATTTTCAAAATGTCTCGGCTCCAGCTGGTCCCGGTCGACCGCCTCGCCGCCGGTTTCCGCATAGATGGCGTGCAGGTTGACACGATGTTTCCCCGGGATCAGCGATAAGGCTTTTTCCAAGTCGCTCCTCAATTCCTCGGGCGATCTCGCCTTGCCCGGATAATGGCCGGTCACGCTGATTCCCCCGGACAATTCCCGCCGGTTCACTTCAAACCCCTCCACATCATCCCCCTGCCAGCAATGGATGGAAATCGAAACCCTCTCCAGCTGTTCAAGGGCCCGATCGACATCGATGCCCCACCGTTCGTATTTCTTTTTTGCCGACTCATACCCGTCCCTGGCGGCCATGATCCATCCCTCCCACCTGGAAAGTGTGAAGAAGCGTCATTCCTTCCGCGGCGCGTAGGTTTTCAGGGAAAAGGATTTGCGGATGATCCTTCGGGCTTCCTCCAGGGAACCGATATCGCCCCGGGCCATCCGCTGGACGGCCAGATTGCCGATGGCCGTCGCTTCGACCGGACCGGCGATCACCGTCTTACCGGTCGCATCCGCAATCAACTGGTTCAGCACTTCGTTTTGGGAACCGCCGCCGATCACATGAATGGCATGATAGGTTTCGCCAAACAGCGCCTCCATCGCCTCGACCGCTTGCCGGTAACTGAAGGCAAGGCTGTCAAAAACGCACCGGGCCACCTGGCCGGGGGTTTCCGGCACCGGCTGATCCGTCTCCCTGCAGGTGTCCCGGATTTCCTCCACCATGTTTTCCGGCTTGAAGAAACGGTGGTGATTCACATCGACGATGGATCGGTGAGGTTTTTCCCGGCGGGCCATCTCGGCGAAATCGGCAAAGGAGTATCGGTGGCCGTAATTTTTTTCACTTCTTGCATCATCCATAGCCCCATGATGTTTTTCAATACCCGAAAGCGGTCATCCACGCCCCCTTCATTGGTCACATTGCACTCCATGGCCCGGGGACTGCAGACCGGGGAATCCTTCTCCACGCCGATCAACGACCAGGTTCCGGAGCTGATATAGAGGGCCCCCTTTGTTTCTGGGACGGCCACCACCGCCGATCCGGTGTCATGGGTGGCCGGCAAAATCACCTGCATATCAACCCCCCATTCCCTCGCCAGCTCCGGTTTCAACGGGCCCAAGACGGTTCGGGGCTTCTCGATTTCCAGGAACAGTTCGCCCGGGATGCCGAGCTTGTCCAGGAGCGCACGATCCCAGCGCCTCGTGTGGGCATTCACCAATTGGGTGGTGGTGGCGTTCGTGTATTCATTCCCTTTTTCGCCGCTCAGCAAAAAGTGGAGATAATCGGGAATCATGAGAAAGGACCTGGCTCTCTTCAGGACATCCGGCCGGCGTTTTTTGAGGGAATACAATTGATAGATCGTGTTAAACTTTTGAAATTGAATGCCCGTGATCGAATATAACCGTTCCGGAGCGATCTGCCCCAGCACTTCCTCCATCATCCCGTCCGTTCGCGGATCCCGATAGGCGACCGCATCGGTCAGCAGGCGGTCCCTCTCATCGAGGAGGACAAAATCGACCCCCCAGGTATCCACCCCGATGCTTTCCGGATAAAGGCCCTGTTCTCTCGCCCGATGAACGCCCCTTTTGACCTCCGCAAACAACCGGTCGATATCCCAGCAGAAATGGCCGCCCCTTCGCACCATTTGGTTGTCAAACCGATGGACCTCCCGGGTGCGCAACGCATCGTTTTCGACGTATCCGGCGATCACCTTCCCACTGGAGGCACCGATATCCACCGCCAGGCTGCACGCCTTCATCCCTTCACCCCCCGACCGGTCTCCGTTGCAGCTGCCGCGTTTGCGCTTCGAAGGGGCTTCCACTCCCCGTATCGCTCCCTTTCGATTTGTTCCAGGGTTTTCCCCCTGGTATCCGGAACCATGGACACCCCGATCACCAGATGAATCCCCAGGAAGGCGATCATCACGATTCCCGCCACCTTAAACCCGAGGGTGGCGATCAGCGTCGGCAGCACAAAGGTCCAGGCCGCGATGCCGCTGCGGACGATAAAGTACATCAACCCCTGGGCACTGGCCCGATATTTCGTCAAAAACAATTCGCTCGTCCACAGGGCATAGAAGGCCTGGGCTCCGATGCCGGCGGCGGAACCCCAGAGCAGGACGAAGGCGATGAGCGTCGGCCAGGTCATCGGGAAAAAGGTGAGGATGATCCAGGCCGCAACTCCCATGACAGCCCCCAGAGCAAACAGCCCTCTCCGGCTCATTCGATCCCCCCACTTCATGAAGCCGAAATAGGTCGTCAACACGGTCAACGTCCAGAGACAGGCCTGCAACAAATTGGACTGGACCTGCGTCAAACCGCCGACATTTTCATAGATGTAGGGCATGAAAAACCCCATCGCGCCGGCGGTCAGGTTCCAGAACAAATAGATGCCGATCAGCAAAACCAACGCCTGGCGATTCACCTTGAGCGAAAACAGCTCCTTCAATGACCCGAGGGTCACCTTCCCGCCGTTTTCACTCTGTTTCTCCCAAATCGCCGACTCCGGAAGCCCCCGCCGAAGATACCAGATGATCAAGGCGATCACGAACAGGTGGAAAAAGAGGAGCCGCGATCCCAATAGCCCCAGGGGTGCTACGGCCACCGCCAACATAAAGGTCACCGCAGGACCGACCGACCACGCCAATTGGGCCGCACCCACGCGATAGGCCCGTTTGTTGACCGGGGCTTCCTCCGCGATATAGGTCCAGGAGACCGGAACGCCGACCCCGACGGCCAGCCCCGTGATCACCGTTCCGATCAACAGCATCGAAAAATGGACGGAAAAGGTGATGAGCAATACGCCGATCATGTACACGAGCAGATCGTAACTGAAAACAATTTTCCGACCCCATTTGTCTGTCAAGGGACCGCCGATGCAGGCGCCGAGGGCGGCGCCGAAGGCATTGGCGCTCAGGGCGCTGAGCAAACCGATCCCGATGTGGTCGATATTCAGATATTCCTGCCACAGCGTCAGGCTGCTGGCGGCGGCAATAATGGAACCGGCCTCAATGTAGTTCGACAGGCCACCGCAAAGGTGGCCTTTTTCCCCGTCACATTCTTGGCGGCAAACCGCCTTTCCCTGTTCCCCATGATTTGCGACCCCCCTAGTCCATGTGGAAAACCCTCTTCAAGTCTTTGGTTACAGGATCGTCATCGGGATGGGTCTCCATGATGGGAGCCATGCAATCCCGCCACTTCCGATGGATGTCAGTGAAGGCCCATTGTCTGCACTTCTCCCCATCCTCGATTTCCACATAAGCGAAAAGCCGATGGGTTTCTTCGTCAAGAAAAAAGGAATCATTTCGGGCACCGTGATCCGCAGGGCTTGGACCATTCCCGCCAAATTTCCCGGTGACGCCTTTCGTACTCCCCATGCCGATCCGAATACACGTTCATGACAAAAACCTTTCGGATCATTTCCATCCCTCCGAGGAACGATTTGAATTGAAATCCCTTGTAACCGATTTCAAAGGAGCGCTTACATATAGGCGATCCTCGTCGAGGAGTGAAACGTCGGACGCCACTCCCCTTCCCTTAACCCGACCCGAAAACGCCTCCGCAGGCGCGAATCATAAACCAAAACAAACCCACAAAAGACAAATAGAAGCGAATAATCCGCATTCTGCTCCCTAAGCGCCCCTGTAAGCACGTAGTTTCAGCCTATACCCCCGTTTCTCGTCCAAATGATGAAACGGGCAGATTCTGTTTGTTTATTTGTTTTTATTTTGTTTTCTCTTTCATCTTATCCGATTCCGATTTTTTCAGTCAACCGTCGGACGGGGGCGCGCGCCGTTCCAACAATCCCCAGGCAAAAGGAGGAGGGCATCGGAAAATCTTCAGGAAATCCTTGACAGCTCACCGACCTTGAAGCATCATAAAGGATAGCTGAAATAGCAAAGTCATCGGATAGCCAAATAAACCAACAAAAACGGGAAGATGAACAGCCGCCATCCGCTCCCGGGAAGGGAGACGGACCCGTTCGGATACCGGAATTCGGATGTGTGGACAAAACGGAGATTATCAAAAGCGGGGAATCGGGATATGTTGGCTACGGCGAGACGTCGAAAGATCCTGGAGCTCATCCAGGCGGAAGGCAGCATACTGGTCAGTGAAATGAGCAAACGATTCCAAGTGACCGAGGAAACGATACGACGAGATCTGGACAAGTTGGAATCCGAGGGCAAAGTGATTCGCACCCACGGCGGGGCCATCATCAACGAAGCGCGCCCCGTCGAGATTCCGTTGGAATTCCGGGCCATCGAAAGGCTGGAGCAGAAGAGGGCGATTGCCAAGGAAGCGGTAAAATTGATCCAAGCCGAAGATTGCATCGCCTTGGATGCCAGCACGACGGCGTGGCAGATGGCGAAGATCCTGCCGGATCTTCCGATCACCGTCGTCACCAATTCGGTGAAGGTCGTTATGGAATTGGCCCACAAGGAGAATATCCAGGTGGTCACCTGGATA
>JAJYSD010000133.1 GCA_021793745.1 Bacillota bacterium | reverse complement strand
AATCGGGAACGACGTCCCCGCCGCGCCGGAGGCCGCCCTGCCTCGCCCATCCGCATCCTGTTCCAATACCAGTGTTCCCGCCGCAGACGAACTTTCATACGAAGGTTGCTTCAACAAATAAGAAAACGGCGGGACATCCGTCCCGCCGAGGCGATGGGCAAACCCTCGGACGAATCCACGGCGCTTTCGCGATGTAGCGGAGATCCTCCTCCGACCCTGTTCAGATGGAGCGCCATCCCCCGCAGGATCAGGCGGAACCGGCTTCCGACCGGGCGGAGGGACCCGTCCTCTGAAGGACGGAATCTCCGCTCCCTTCACCCCGAGCGAACCTCTTTCACCCCCGGCACCCGGCGCACCTCCTCCAATACCTGCGGGGTGGAAATTTCCTCGGAAAGGCGCACCGTAAAGGAAATGTAGATCCAGTCGTCCTCCAGATCCCCCTCATCGATGGTCACCTTGCGGATGCTGGCACCGACCTCCCCCAGCCGGGAGGCGATTTCCCCCATTTTCCCCGGCTCATCCCTGACGCAGACCACGATGTTTTTCAGGCGATGACGCCGGACCAAAAGCCGTTCCAACCGGTTCAACAGCTCCAGACTGACCAGGGCGAGGACCGTGGTCAGGGCGGCACCGAACATGTAGCCGGCTCCCACCGCCAGACCGATGCCGGCCACCACCCAGAGGGAGGCCGCCGTCGTCAAACCGCTCACCGTAAATCCCTGCCGGAGGATCGTCCCGGCTCCCAAAAAGCCGATGCCGCTCACCACCTGGGCCGCCAGCCGGGCGGGGTCGGCCCGCACGTTCTCCTCCTCCATAAACTCGGAAAATCCGTAAATGGAAATCAACATGATCAGCGCCGAACCGAGACATACCAGGATATGCGTGCGGAACCCCGCCGGATGGGAATCCCTCTCCCGCTCCCATCCGATCAGACCTCCGAGTAACACGGCCATGAACAGGCGAAACGCCGTCTCCCAGTAGGGGATGGACCATGCGCTGCTCACCCTTCCCCCTCCTTATCCGTCACTCCCGATTGGTCGAATTCAGCTCCCACCCCCGACGAAGGTCAGGAGGCATCGCCCCCTCGCTGCAACAAGAGGGGCAAAATGTCCGGAAACCGGTCCACCACGACGTCGGCCCCCTCCAACTCCTCCTCCCTGCCGAACCGGGCATATCCCGGATAACGGCAGCCGATCACCCGAAGGCCGTTGGCCGCTCCCGCCTGGACGTCGGAGCTGCGGTCCCCCACCATCACTCCTCCGGCAATCCCGTTTTCCTTCATCAATAGTTGCACCAACTCCACCTTGGTCTCCGTTCCGTAATCCCCCGCCCCGTATACGCCGGAAAAGAGCGGGGTCAGGCGGAAGGTCTCCAGCACGCCGTCGAGATAGGGCTTCAGCCCGTTGCTGGCGATAAACAGCCTCCACCCCTCCTCCTTCAGGCGATGCAGGGTTTCGGCCACACCGGGATACAGCCGACCCTCTCCCTGCCGGAGGCCGATCAGCTCTTCCTCCAGGGTCCACCGGTCGGCGATCTGTCGGGTCTCGTCGTCCGCCTCCGGCAGCAGGCGGGACCAGATCTCCGCTTGGGTCATTCCAAACAGGGATTGGATCGCCTCATCGGAGGGGAGATCCCCCCGATACAGCCCCTCGTCCTTCAAGCGGTGAAAAGCCCTCCGGAATGCAGGCACGGCCACGGTCTCCGATTGAAATAATGTACCATCCATGTCAAAGATCGCTGTTTTTTCAACGCGTTCCACGGACACGACTCCTTTTCTTTCATGAGTTGATGCTAAGGGCGCACGCCCTTCGGATTTCCCGGCCAAGGGAATCAGCCGTTAAAAAATGATCTGCCGAAAGCCCCGTTTCCGATCTCCATAGCGGAAATTCCTCAGCGGTCCATTGGTCCTTCGGCAGATCCCAGGTTCCTTCAAATTCGGGCGATCCGTGCCCGCTATTGAAAGCGTCGTTCATATAATTCCTTAAAATACTCCAGATTATCGGTAACGCACAGCACGGAAGGATATCGGGCGGCCTTGTGAAATTGCCATTCCAGGTTGACCGGCCACACGACCAACTGGATGCCCGACTGCTCGCAGCGCTCCACGTATTCGTCCGTCAGGTACTCGGTTCTGAGGGACAGGTAAGTGGCTTGGATCTCCTTCATCCAGGGAAAGACAGCCGGAGTGGCTCCCCATTGGATCAGGCCCAATTCCACCTCGTCGGACAACCTGCGCATGTTGGCCACGGCGTAGTGATCAAAGGAGGAGACGAACACCTGATCCAACATCTCCGTTTTTTTCAAAATCTCCAGGACGGCTTCCTCCAGACCCGGATACAGGTTGCCCTGCTGCTTCAACTCCACGTTGACGGTCATCTTGCCTTTGGCAAACCACAGCGCTTCTTCAAGGGTCGGAACGGTTTCATCCTTCCCCACGCGAAATTGCCTCAGTTCCTCCAGCGTATAATCCTTCACCCATCCCTGCCCATCGGTCATGCGGTCGATCGTCGCGTCGTGCATCAGGACAGGGACGCCGTCTTTACTCAGATGGACGTCCAATTCAAGATGAGTGAACTCCAGCTCATAGGCCGCTTGAAACGAGGAGATGGTATTTTCGGGATACCGAAGGGGATATCCCCGGTGCGCCACGCCTCTGATTTTCACTTGGATGCCCCTTTCCGATGTCAAGCGGTGCAATTTCATTATAGGGGGAAACCGGTTGGAACAAAACCGGAAAATCCTCGGTCCAGGGAGGGAAAACCCGCTTCTCCCTCCGTCAGAACCGCCGGAATCCGCAGGTTGGAAGTTTGGCCGACGCCTCTTCTTTTATCTGGACTTCAGGCAATCTGTGGGGGTTCGGCAGCCGGGGGAGCCGCCTCTTTCCATGGAAATATGAATCCATTCTATGTCGTATCCGGGAGTTTCATGACCGATGGCCATTTTGATTTTCCGCTTCCGCCCCGGGCTTTTGGATCTTCCGCCGGTGACGGGCTGTTCGCGGAGCCGGGCCAGCGTTCCTCGCCCTACAACAGCCGCGTCATGACCAGCTTCTGGATCTGGGTGGTTCCCTCGTAAATGCTGAGCACCTTGGCGTCGCGCATCCACTTCTCCACGGGATAGTCCCGCATGTAGCCATACCCCCCGAGGATCTGCACCGCCTGGGTGGTCACCTCCATGGCCACCTCCGCGGCGTAGGCCTTGGCCATGCTCCCCTCCAGGGCGCAGGACTCACCCCGGTCCGCCAGCTCGGCGGCCCGCCACACCAGGAAGCGGGCGGCATCGATCTTGGTGCGCATGTCGGCGAGCAGAAAGGAGATCGACTGATGGTGGAAAATCGGCTTTCCGAACTGGTTCCGCTCCTTGGCATAATCCAGGGCGTATTCGTAGGCGGCCCGGGCCACTCCCACCGCCGCCGCCCCCACGGTGGGCCGGGAGTGCTCCAGCATCTTCATCGCGTAGAAAAAGCCCTGGTTCTCCTCACCGACCAGGAATTCGGCGGGAATCCGGCAATCTTCGAAGATGACATCGCCGGTGTGGGAGGCCCGCTGTCCCATCTTGCGTTCCTTTTTTCCCCCAGAGACCCCCGGCGTGTCCTTCGGAACGAGAAAGAGGGAGACCCCGTTGTAGCCGTCCTCCGGCTGCGTCTTGGCAAACACCAGGTACAGATCGGCGATGCCCCCGTTGGTGATGAAGCACTTCCGACCATTTATAACCCACTCATCCCCCCGGCGAACCGCCCGGGTCTGAATGGCGCCGAAATCGGATCCGGCTCCCGGCTCGGTGAGACAGACCGCTCCGAGGCGGGCATGCTTCGGATCGCACAGGAAGGTGAGCCACTTTCGCTTCTGCTCTTCCGTCCCGAACTGATGGATCAGCCCCGCGGCCAAGGCGGTCACGCCGAAGGACGTGGCCATCCCGGCACACCCCCAGAACAGTTCCTCCGAGATGATGCAGGAAGTGAGGAGGCTGTCGACACCCCCTCCCCGATACTCTTCCGGAAACCGATAGGTGATGAGGCCGGCCCGGTGGGCCTTTTCGTACAACTCCCGGGGAAAGCGCTCCTTTTCATCGCACTCGGGGGCCACCGGCCGCATCTCCTCTTCGGCGAAGCGGCGGGCCAACCGCTGCATTTCCCGCTGTTCATCCGTCATCTGAAAGGAAATCAAGGGGATTCCCTCCTTCCACAATCCCTTCCTCCATCCAGCGGCCAATCTCCTCCCGGCCAAAGCCCGTCTCCAGCAGGATTTCGGCGGAGTGTTCCCCGCGCCGCGGGGCCGGTGTCACGGGATTCCCCGCCCGTTCCCCCCGGGCCAACAAAGCTCCGCTGTTGGGCAGCACCTGGGGTCCCTCCCCCGGATGATCCAGCGTGAAAAAGCTTTGCCGTTCCCGGGCCAAGGGGGAATCGACGGCTTCGGAGAGGGTAAGGACCGGCGTGAGACAGCAGTCGACCGCCTCGCCGATGCGCATCCACTCTTCCATGGTTTTGCTCCGGAACAGCTTCGCCACCTCCCGGTATAACCCGCTCGGATCATCGGGGGGCGTAAAGCCCCGATCCCGCCACGCGGGCCGCTCCACCGCGTCGCAAAAGCGGTTCCAAAACTTGGGCTCCAGCGCTCCCAGGGCGACGTAACGGCCGTCCCTCGTTTCATACACGTTGTAGGCGACCATCGTCCCGCAGAGGACGTGGGAGCCCCGGGTGACCGGCTGGCCGCTCTGCTCCACGGCGAGGGGGAAGGCCTGCCAGCTGTACAGGACATCCACCATGGACACATCCAGAACCGCCCCTTCGCCGGTGCGCAGGCGGCGGATCCAGGCGGCGAGGATCTGTTCGGAGGCCGCCATCCCCCCGGCCAGGTCGGCCAGTTGAACCGTGGGCACCGCAGGGGAACCCCCGGGGAGGCCGATTCCGTCCAACAGGCCGGTCACCGCCGTATAATTGATGTCATGGCCCGCCTGGCCGGACATCGCCCCCCTCTGTCCGTATCCGGTGAGGGAGCAGTAGATCAGTCCGGGGTGGATCGAACGGAGGGTCTTTGCATCCAATCCGAACCGGGCCATCACCCCCGGCCGGTAGCTCTCCACCACCACGTCCACCTTCGGGATCATGCGGTGGATGATCTCCCGGCCCACCTCCGTCTTCACATCGATCGCCAGGCTCCGCTTGTTCCGGTTCAGGAGGAGAAAGAGGCGTCCGGTCTCCTCGGCCAGGGGAGGCAGATGGCGAGCCGGATCGCCGATATGGGGATCCTCCA
>JAJYSD010000132.1 GCA_021793745.1 Bacillota bacterium | reverse complement strand
CTGTTGGTGTACATCTTTCTGGGAAGGTATTTTATCCGGGGGCTGCTCGCCGGCTCCCTGAAGGGATGAGTCGATGCCTCTGCCTCATGGGGTCGCATCGCCGTTGGAGGGGATGCGGCCCCGTGCTTTTGTTCACAAAGCCCTTCAAAACGCCCTTCATCCGGGGAAACGGCGAACCTGCGAGCCTTCCTTGTCGATGTGAGAGGTCGAATCGGTCCAATACCCTGCCGAAAGGGATTTTTCCCCTTTTATTCAGCAGAAATTTCTGATATAATTGAAATGTGACATATTGCACAATTCGAAGATTTCTGCATTGAACCGGATCAGGAGGGGAGGGGTCTGGGAGATGCTGCATATTGTCGTCTGTGTCAAGCAGGTTCCCGACAGCCGTGAGATCAGGATTCATCCCAAGACGAACACGCTCATCCGGCAGGGAGTGCCGGCCATCGCCAACTTTTACGACATGCACGGCCTGGAAGAGGCGCTCCGCATCAAGGATCAGCACGGCGCCCGCATCACCGTGATCACCATGGGTCCGCCGCCCGCCGAGAAGACGTTGAAGGAGTGCATTTCCCTGGGGGCGGATGAGGCGATTCTGGTCACGGATCGGAAGTTTGCCGGGGCGGATACCCTGGCTACCTCCTATGTGCTGGCCAAGGCCATCCAAAAGGCGGCGGAGGAATTCGGCCCCGTCGACCTGGTGTTTTGCGGGAAACAGACCCTCGACGGCGACACCGGACAGGTGGGACCGGGAATTGCCTGCCGGTTGGATCTCGAGCAGCTGACCTACGTCGAGAAGGTCGTCCGCCTCGATGTGGAGAAGCGGAGGATCACCGTCCACCGCCACCTGGAGGACGGCGTGGAGGTGGTGGAGACCCGGTTGCCGGCGCTGATTACGGCCCTCCAGGAGATGAACAAGGTTCGACGGGCCAGCCTGCCGGGGATGATCCGGGCGGCCCGTTATAAGCCGATCGTCTGGACGGTAAAGGATTTTTCGGACATCGATGTCAGCAAGATCGGCCTCAAGGGATCGCCGACGATCGTGGCGAAATCGTGGGTTCCCGAGCAAAAGCCGGTGGACGGAGAGATTTTGGAGGATACACCGCCGGAGGAAGCGGCCAGACAGCTGGTCGACAAGCTGTGGGAAACGGAACTGCCGGAGAAGCTCGGATGGGATGCAGAAAGGGAGGAGGTCGCCCCATGACGGAAGCGCGCAATCCTAACACCGAACCCGACTGGTCCGAATACCGCGGAGTGCTGGTCGTCGTCGAACAGCGGGAGGGAAAAGCCAGGCCGGTTTCCTGGCAGCTGTTGGGGATCGGGCGACAGCTGGCCCAGAAGCTGGAGGTGGACACCCTCGCCCTGGTGATGGGCCAGGATGTGGAGCATCTGGCCCGGGAAGCGATCAGTTACGGGGCGGATAAGGTATACCTCGCCGATGATCCGGTGCTGAAGGATTACCGGACGTTTCCCTACAGCCGCGTCTGTTTGGAGTTGATCCGGGAGATCAAGCCCGAGATCGTCCTCTTTGGAGCGACCTACACCGGTCGGGATTTGGCGGGGGCGATTGCGACGCACCTCCCGACGGGATTGACCGCCGATTCCACGATGCTGGATGTGGAGCCTCCGCCCAGCCGGCTGCTGCTCGCCAGCCGCCCGGCCTTTTCGGAAAAGATGGTGGCGACGATTTTGTGCAAGAAATACCGGCCGCAGATGGCGACGGCCCGGCCCGGGGTGTTTGATGCCCTGCCGCGGGATCCCTCCCGTCAAGGGGAGATCATCCCCTTCCGCTGTCCGGTGAAGGAGGAGGATGTGGCGGCTCGGGTCCTTGACTTCATTCAGGATGAACAGAAGGTTCACCTGGAGGATGCCTCCGTGATCGTGGCCGGTGGCCGCGGATTGGGCAGTCCCGACGGGTTCAAGATGTTGAAGGAATTGGCCGATGCCCTGGGCGGCGTGGTCGGAGCGAGCCGGGCCGTAGTCGAAGCGGGCTGGATCAGTCACGATCACCAGGTGGGGCAGACGGGTCACACGGTTCGGCCCAAGCTGTACATCGCCGTCGGCATCTCCGGCGCTGTGCAGCACGTGGTCGGGATGCAAAACTCCGATGTCATCGTGGCCATCAACAAGGATCCAAGCGCCCCCATCTTCAAAATCGCCCATTACGGGGTCGTGGGCGACTGGTCCCAAATTGTTCCGGCGATGATCGAGGAAGTGAAGAAGCGTCGGGGCCTTTTGCCGGTGGAGAAGGCGTGAACCCGGAGGGTCCGACGGAAAAGGGATGATCACGAGGCAGAGACCATGGGGACGGAGGAGGCGGAGAGATGGCTCAGGAAAAATTTGATGCAATCGTGGTAGGGGCCGGACCCGCCGGCAGCGCCGCCGCTTACACGATGGCCAAGGCGGGGCTTTCGGTGGTTCTCTTGGAACGGGGCGAATTTCCGGGTGCCAAAAATTTATTCGGAGGCGTATTGTATCGGAAACAGTTGGAGGAGATCCTTCCCGATAAATGGAAAAAAGCGCCGGTGGAGCGGCGGGTTGTCGAGCAGCGGATCTGGTTGATGGGGGAGGAGTCGGCGGTCACCTTGGGTCACCGCAATGAGGCGTATAAGGAGCCGGTCAATTGCTGGACGGCCCTGCGCGTCAAGTTTGACCAGTGGTTCGCCGATCAGGCGGTGGAGGCGGGGGCGCTGCCGATCTATTCGACGGTGGCGACGGAGCTGATCACCGAAGGGGATCGGGTCATCGGCGTCCGCACCGACCGGGAAGACGGGGATCTGTACGCCGACGCGGTGATTATCGCCGACGGGGTGAATTCGCTGCTGGGGAAATCGCTGGGCATCCATCGGGAGTGGAAGCCGGACGAGGTGTCCCTGGCGGTCAAGGAAGTGATCGCCCTCCCCCGGGAAAAGATCGAAGATCGCTTCAACCTGGAGAAGGACGAGGGCGTCACCATTGAATTTTTCGGCAAGACCTCCCTGGGGATGGCCGGGATGGGCTTTCTGTACACGAACAAGGATACCCTGTCCCTGGGTATCGGCGTCATGGTGAACCATCTCAAGAAGAAGAAGATCAAGCCCTATGAGATTTTGGACCATGTCAAGAAACATCCGATGATCCGCCGCCTGATCGAGGGCGGCGAAGTGAAGGAATACTCCGGCCACCTGATCCCCGAGGGGGGGTGGAATTCGGTCCCCCCGTTGAGCGGCAACGGCTGGTGCATCGTGGGGGATGCCGCACAGCTGGTCAATTTTGTGCACCGGGAGGGGTCCAATCTGGCGATGACCTCGGGCCGGTATGCCGGGGAAGCCGTGATCGAGGCGAAGAAACGCGGTGACTTCTCCCAGGAGACCCTCAGCCTTTACGACGAAAAGATCCACCAGTCCTTCATCCGCAAGGATCTTGTCAAATACAAGGGCATGCACGAATTTTTGAAGGAAGAAGATCCCGATCTCCTCTTCAATCGGCTGCCGCAAGCGGCCAATCAAGCCCTCTATGAACTGTTCCTCGTCGACGGGGTTCCCAAAGGGGAGAAACAGAAAAAGATGCTGAACTATCTGAAGGAGGCGGGAGGCGGAGCCTGGGGGCTGGCCAAATTGGGAATCAAAGGATGGAGGGCGATGAACGGATGAGTGAAATGAAGATCGCCGACCGGCTGTTCACCATCCGGTACAAGGTGGATGAACAGTCCCACCTGATCATCAAGGATCAGGAGGTCTGCCTGAGGTGCGAGACGAAGGAGTGCACCCATTTCTGTCCGGCGGATGTCTACGAATGGACCGGTGAAATGACCACGGTGGCCTTTGAAAACTGTATCGAGTGCGGCACCTGCCGGATCGGTTGTCCCGATTACAATATTTACTGGGTGTATCCGAAGGGAGGTTACGGGATCACCTATAAATACGGATGAGAAGGCGGCCCGTCCATGCGATCCCTGGGGAGGGAGTTCGGCTTCCCGGTGCGGCCGGCCCACAGCCCTCCGGCTTCGTCATCATCGAGCCGAGAGGCTCTTGCTCGGTCCACAACCTCACCCTGTCGCAGGACAGGGCCGTTTTTATCGGCCGGAACGCCGGAGAATGGATGAAAGAAGGTTTTTTCCGGTATAATGGGGGCAAGGTATTTCGCCATGGTCGAGTGTTATCAGCAGGAGGGGAAATGAATGGATCTTCGGGATTATCGCAATTGTTTGGGCACCTTCGCCACCGGTGTCACCGTGGTGACCTTCGACACGGACCAAGGAAAGCACGGGTTTACCGCCAACTCCTTCACGTCGGTATCCCTGGAGCCGCCCCTGGTGTTGGTGTCGGTAAGTCGAAACATCAAATCCTGCACCTACATGCGCGACAATGCCTTTGCCGTCAACATCCTCCGCGGGCACCAACAAGACCTCGCCCTCCATTTCGCAGGCAAGCCCCAGGAGGGCCTCGAGGTTCCTTGGAGAGAAGGGGACTTTGCGCCCTATTTGGCCGATGCCCTCGCCACCATCCAATGCGTCCCCTGGAAGTCGTACGACGGGGGCGATCACGTGTTGTATCTGGGCGAAGTGAAGCACTATCAATACGACGAGGGGGATGCCCTGGGCTTTTTCAGGGGTCACTTCTTCCCCGTCTCTCTGGAATCCAGAAGCTGATGCCGAGGCCGGCGGTGCGCCGCAACCCTTCGGCCGGCGCTCCCCGGCGGCTCTTCTCATGCGATCCGTTGTGGACCGAATTCCGGATGCGGGGGTAAGTGCCGATGGCTTATTACGCGGCGATTTTGCACACCTATCGTCCCCAGCATTTGGCCTATCTGGAATCCCTGAAGGAGCAGGGGAAGATTTTTGCGATGGACCCCTTCGCCGACGGAGCGGGCGGACTGGTGATTGATATCGCCGACTCCCTGGAGGAGGCGAAGGAAATGGCGGAGAAGGATCCCTACGTGGTTGAGGGCGTCCGCCGGCTGGAGATGCACGAATGGAAAAGGGTCCGGTGATCATCCGGGTTTGCGCGCCAAAAAAACCGCCGCCCCCGGCTTCCGGCCGGATGACGGCACAACCTGTTGGTACGGAAGGGGATTGTGGAAAGTAACCTTCCATGGTATATCACTATGCGCATGCCTTGTTCCGAAATGACGGTTGATCGAAGGAAATTTTGAACCCCGGTTGATTTCCGTTTCAACACCGCCTTTGCGGTGTTTTTTCGTTTCGGTTTGAAACGGGATCCACCCCGGCGGCCCGCTCCACATGGATAGCCGGCAGCAGGGGGGAAGATCGGA
>JAJYSD010000131.1 GCA_021793745.1 Bacillota bacterium | reverse complement strand
GAGTTTGATCCTGGAAAACTGTTCACGGTTGTTCGTATGATCACCGAAAAAGCCGGGAAATTGTCCAAATCCGTTTTTCTCAAGTATTTGTTTTACATCGACTTTCTCCATTTGAAATGGCACGGGACGCCCATTATGGGTTTGGCCTATGTAAAAAATCATTACGGTCCCGTTCCGGCCCGTCACGGGCTTCTTCTCGATTACCTGGAGGCAGCCGGGGCGATCCGGCGGGAAGAGATTGAACAAGACGGAGAAATCGTCGGTGAGTATGTGGAGGGGTTGCCCGCAAAGCGCGCTGTTCCGCTGGAGGAAGACGAGCTGGAAGTGGTGGAATATGTCATCGACAAATTGCGAGGAATGAATGCCAAATGGATTTCGGAGTTCTCCCATGAGGAACCGGCTTGGATCAATACGCCCCTGAAAGAGATGATCCCGTATTCCATGGCGGATACGCTTCAGATCGGCTGAGACGGACAGACCTCGGGACGGTCGTACAGCCGGTCCTTTTTGTTTTTCGCACGAAACGACCTGTTTTTCGTAAACGGGGGATTGGGTATGGATTGCAATGAAAAATTTTCTCCAAAATATGAAGGTGGCGAAAACGGGCTACTTAAAATGAACCAGGTGCTGCCGCCTTTTTGGATGGAAGGGGGATCGCGATGGAAAACCGTCCGGGACGGGAGTTCCCCGTTGAACTTCAAGTAGGCAGGATGACGCTGCGCGGGATGGTGCACCGGCCCCGGGCCGTCCGCCATCCTGCGGTGATTCTGTATCACGGTTTTACGGGGAACCGGATGGAGACCAAATTGTTGTTCGTTCAATTTGCGCGGAGGCTGGCGGCCGCCGGATTCGGCTGCGTGCGGTTCGATTTTTCCGGTTCCGGGGATAGCGATGGCGATTTTCGGGAGATGACCCTGGGAAGGGAGATTGAAGAGGGAAAAGCGATTTTGCGATTCGTTCGCCAAATAGAGGGAGTCGATCCCGGAAAGGTGTTTTTGTGCGGGTTCAGCATGGGAGGGGTTGTCGCGTCCCATGTGGCCGCTTCCCTGCCGGATGTTGTCCGGGCTTTGTGCCTCTGGGCCCCGGCGGGAAACATGCGGGAAATCGCGGAGGCGTGCTTTCGGACGGGAAAGCCGCTTCCCGATGGGGGCGTCGACTTGGATGGAATGGCGCTGGGCCGCCCTTTTTATGAGGAGTTGAAGGGATGGGACCTGTACGAGGGGGTGGACGCCTATTCCGGGCCGGTCCTGATCGTGCACGGGGATCGGGACGAATCGGTTCCTCCCGAATGGGGCAGGCAGTATCTGCAGGTCTACGGTGCATCCGCCCGTTTTTGCGCCATCCGGGGGGCGGATCACGGGTTTTCTCGGATCCGCTGGAGAAAGGAGCTGTTTAACGAGAGCATCCGTTTCTTGAAAAGCGTCCTGGAGGATCGCTGAGGCGGCATTGGCTGGCGAGGATCGGAGTCAAAAACAGACGCACCCGGCACCGGGTGCGTTTGCCTCAGGAGGGGACTCGGGCTGCGAGATGATCATCCATCAGTTATCGGCGGAAGTGCTGTATCGGCTGCTGGATAGGTCGGCCGAACTGGAAGCGTACATTCTGGGGCTATCCCATCGGCAATAGGGAGGCCGGTGGGGATGACGGTGGTGGTGATGATGATGTCGGGGTCTCCTCATCTGATTCATGATTCGGTAGGCCTTTTTAATGTGATAATAGGCTTCTTGAAAGCGGGGGTCCATGGCACAGTGATGGTGGCGGGGATATTGCATCATGGGTGGATGGCCCGAAAGAAAGCGGAACATGCGCTTCACTCTCCTTGCACGAAATTCGGGTCTGACCGTCAGTCCCGTACACTGATATCCTATGTGGGTCTATCCGCGGCGGTACGGGGAAGGTCGCCTATTTTGCACCAGGGCCTTGTCGCCGGGATTTGCCGGAACGGGTCCCGATCTGCCTTCGATATGGAAAAGCCCTCGGGAATGATTGCCTGATCCTTTGTCGATTTTTTCGAGGAGATTCGACTAAAACACTCAAAACCCACGAAGGAAGTTTTATTTTACGACAAGCGGGGAATATTTATCACAAGATTCTTGCGAGCTTGGCCTCGGGTAAGGACGGGAAGCCGGGGTGGTAAAGGAAAAAATGCTTGATTTCTCGGATATCTCCCGCATATGTTGCATAGTGTTGACGGGAGGGTGAACGATGCGGCCGAAGGTGTTGGTGACGAGGAAGTTGCCGGCGGAAGCGCTGGAGCAGCTGGAGAAGCACTGTGACGTGGATTTGAATGAAGCAGATCGACCGTTGACCCGTCAAGAGCTGATGCGGCGGATCCGGGATAAGGACGGAATCCTCTCGATGCTGACCGACCGGATTGACGGTGAGCTGATGGATGCAGGGCCGAATCTGAAGGTGATCAGCAATTACGCGGTGGGGTTCAACAACATCGACGTAAAGGAAGCCACCCGGCGGGGAATTCCCGTGACCAACACGCCGGGGGTGCTTACCGAGTCGACGGCGGATCTCACCTGGGCGCTGATCATGGATGCGGCACGACGGGTGAGCGAAGGGGACCGGGCGACCCGGGCCGGCCGTTGGCCCGGATGGTCTCCCATGTGGATGTTGGGACGGGATGTCCATGGTGCCACCCTGGGGATCATCGGAATGGGACGGATCGGAAGGGCCGTCGCCCGCCGGGCCCGGGGGTTTGACATGCGCGTGATCTATTTTTCCCGCACCCGATTGCCCGAAGAGGAGGAACGGGCCCTCCGGGCCTCCTACTGTCCGCTGCAGGAGCTGCTCCGGCAGGCGGATTTCGTCTCCCTTCACGCTCCCTACAGCGAGGCGACGCACCATTTGATCGGCCCCGAGGAGCTGGCGATGATGAAGCCGACGGCTTATCTGATCAATACCGCCCGCGGTCCCCTGGTGGACGAACAAGCCTTGGTTCGGGCGTTGAGGGAAGGTCAGATTGCCGGGGCGGGCCTGGATGTGTACGAGCGCGAACCGGAATTGGCAGAAGGTTTAGCCGAGTTGGACAATGTCGTGCTGTCGCCGCATCTGGGAAGCTCCACTTGGCAGACGCGGCTTCAGATGGCCCGGTTGGCGGTGGACAATCTCTTGGCGGTCTTGCAAGGGAGACGCCCCCCTCACCTGGTTAACGAAGCGGTTTGGCCGCGGAAGTAACCCCTTTGGCCTTGAACTTTTCCGGGTACCGCCACACAAACCACAGGATGGCCAGGAGGAGAAGGAGGGTGACGGCGATACCGCCCTCCAGTCCGAAGGGGCCTCCGGTCAACCAGGCGGGACCGTTTTCCACCGCTTTCACCGGCGGGTCGGATGTCATCTGCATACCGGAGACCGGAAGGGAAAGGACTTCCTGAGTCAAATTCCAGGTGAAATGCAGGCCGATGGGCATCCACAGGTTTCCCGACGCTTCTTTGACCACGCCCAGGAGAACGCCGGCGA
The DNA here is from genome assembly GCA_021793745.1 of Bacillota bacterium. GTDB lineage: Bacteria > Bacillota > Bacilli > Thermoactinomycetales > DSM-44946 > Planifilum. The sequence continues at coordinate 1,795 of JAJYSD010000131.1, read as the reverse complement.
GAAACAGGTTGAACATCGGCATCAGGGATGTATGGGGGTTGAGCAGATGGAGAAGAGAAAAGAGCAGAGAAGTGATGATGATGCCTCCCCATACGCCCAGGTGCTCCACGAGCAGCGTTTGTACATATCCGCGGGTGAAGATCTCTTCCCCTGCGGCAACCGCCAAAAAGCCGAGGGCGGCTGACAGAACGGAGAGGAGAACCGCTTCGTCCCAGCGGAAAGCGACGACTTCCAACCAAGGACTTGGCCAAAGGAGGAGGAACACCGTGCCGATCATCGCAATGCCGAGTCCCGCCCCGATGGCGAAGGGATGGAAAGGGGCGGTGGCAGCCAATCCCATTTCCTTCAGGGAGCGCTTCTCAAAGGCGATCCAGGCCAGAAAGGAGGCGCCGATGAAGGCCGCTTCCTGGGGGAAAATGGACCACCACAGGAACTGCTCCTCTGTGAGCCAGGGAATAAGGAGCATGGAAAACAGAATCGTCCCCGCAATGGCCAGTCCTAAGGTGAGGATCAGTTTGCCGAATAATTTCACCAATTTCATGGAGAAACCCCCTTAATCCCGAATTACACGGGGATGATGGTTCCCAGTATAATGGATTTCAGGTATTTGATCAAAATTCATCGATGAAGGATCTTGGAAGATGGTTTGAGTTGTGCTAAGATACTTTGAAGTGCCACCGGGATTTGATCAGGGCAAAAAAACTTTAGACAAGAGGTTATATGAAATCGCTTTCGGGGTAATGAACATGGTGTATACGGCTTGTTCAAAAGACCCGCACCGGCATTCGGTATGATCGCGAAACCCCGCGCTCCGGCGAATCAATGCAGACCGTGAAGGAAAATCGATGATTCAAATTGCGGGAAGCGGGAATATTATTATGGCGTGTGGCCGGAATCCCTCCAGGCAGGCTCCACGGGGTGGACATTCCGGTAGTCGGAAACAAGATTTCTGCCAGTAAAGCCATGGGCCGCCGGTTGGCTCCAAACGCGTCAGCCCGGATGGGGATGAATCTTCGGTGCGTCCGGAAGGCACCGTGACCGATCTGTGGAGAACACACCGGCTGGCCGATGAATGCTTTTCCTGTCCAGGCACCGAAATGGCATCCTCCCAAAAGGATGCTTTCGGTACGGCAGATATAGCCGCCGACAACGAAGGGGGTTTGATCCCTCCGGTTATCGATAAAGATAGGGAGAAAATTTTGCGCCGGACGGGATTCACAGTTATCGGCCGTTTTCCTATCAAATGTTTTGGCCGACAGGGAGGAATCGGTATGCTTCAGAAAAAAGAGGTACTCTTGACGGAAGAAGGCCTTGCAAAAGTGAAGGAGGAGCTTGAATACCTGAAAACGCAAAAACGTCAACAGGTGGCTCAACGTTTAAAAGAAGCCATCACCCAAGGGGATCTCAGCGAGAATTCCGAGTATGATGCAGCCAAGGAAGAACAAGCTTTCGTCGAATCCCGGATCATTACCCTGGAGAACATGATCCGGAACGCGAAGATCATCGATCAAAACGGGGATAAGAACTTCGTTTCCGTCGGCGCCAAGGTGACCATTCAGGAATTGCCCGACGGCGAGGTGGAGACATATACGATTGTCGGAAGTGCCGAGTCGGATCCGATCTCCCAGAAAATCTCCAACGAATCGCCGATCGGCTCCGCACTGATCGGCAAGCAGGAGGGAGAGACGGTCAGTGTTCCGGCACCGGATGGAACGATCCAATTCAAGATTTTGAAAATCGAGTGACGAAGGCTTGGCCGGCACCCCCCGACGGGGGTGTTTTCATTTGGGTTGCA
>JAJYSD010000130.1 GCA_021793745.1 Bacillota bacterium | reverse complement strand
TCTGATCGGTGATTTCATCCGCGCTCAAATGGCGCTTGAAACCGATCTTGCCCGTGGCGCAGAAGCTGCAGCCGAAGCCGCATCCGCACTGGGAGGAGATGCAATAGGACTGCCAGCCCGCGCGATAGATCAGCCGGACCGTTTCGATCTTGTTTGAATCGGGCAGTTCAAACAGCACTTTGTCCGCTTGACCGGACTGTTTCCGGAACGCGGGTGTCAGGTGCAAAATGCTTTTCCCGAACCGTTCCCGCAATTGATGGCGAAGGGGGAGAGGCAGGGTCGTCATCCGCTCGAATTCGCCGATCCTCTCCTTGAAAATGGCGTGCAGGATCTGGTTGAAGCGGTACCTGGGCCATCCCTTCCCGGCGACAAACGTTTTCAGCCGGTCGTATTTGGTTTCCATATCGTTCCCTCCTCGAGAGGCACCAAAGGCACGGCGGACCCGGCGCCCCTCGGGAAGGGAAAAGGTTTCCAACGAAAAAGGCGCCGGGTAACCGGCGCCAAAGAGACGCTGAACCGAACAGCGCTGTTCCATGAAAAAAGGCGCCGGACATACCGGTGCCTTTGCTGCCTGTGCTGGTTGATGGATTTTACTCGTATAAAGACAAGCAGGTGGTGAAGAGCGCCGGTATGTTTTCGCTATGCCATTGATGCTGAGCGAAAACATGGAACATGCTCTTCACAACCCCCTCGCTTTATACTGATTGTTATTATACGCCAATTTCGGGTGAAAGGCAATTCTCTCCAAGAAGTGGGTACCCGGCAGCGGGAATGCCCTCATCCCTGCCGCGACTTCCATTCGATGTAACGGGTGACCAGCCGGATGGCCACCTCGATCGCCTCTTCCTTCGGCTCGATCCGGGGATGGTGGAGCCCGTAGGGGGTGTCCACCCCCAGCCAGAACATGAATCCGGGGATCTCCCGCAGGAAGTAGCCGAAATCTTCGCCGGTCATCTGCTCCCGGCATTCGACCAGCCGAACCTCGGTGGTGCGGGTCCAGTCCATGAATTCCCGGGTCAGGGCCACGTCGTTGTACACCTGACAGTAGCCCGCTCCCCAGTCGATGGCCGTCTGACAATCGAAGGCCTCGCCGATTCCCCGCACCATCGCCCCGATCCGTTCCTTGACCTTCCGCATCGTTTCCGGGGAGAGGGTGCGGATCGTCCCTTCCAGCCGGGCCTTGCCGGCGATGACGTTCTGCCGGGTGCCGGCCTGCAGCTTTCCGATGGTCAGGATGGCCGACTCCTGCGGATCCACGTTGCGGGAGACGATGCTCTGCAGTTGGATGGCCAGTTGGGAGGCGGCGATCACCATGTCGTTCGCCAAGTGGGGCATGGCCGCGTGCCCGCCCCGCCCGACCAGGTCGATGTACAGCTCGGAGGTGTTGGCGAACAGAATCCCCGGTTTGACGGCGATGGTTCCCACGGGATATTCCGGCGCGATGTGGAGGGCCAGCATCAGGTCCGGTCTCCGGGTGTTGAAGATATCGCTCTCCAGGAGGGGCTTGGCTCCGCCGGGCCCTTCCTCCGCCGGCTGGAAGACGAAGAGAAGGTCGTCGTCGATGGGATGGTGGACGAAATGGGTGAGGACCCCCAGGGCGATGGCCATGTGGAAATCGTGTCCGCAGGCGTGCATCCAGCCCGGATGGGTGGAGCGAAAGGGGAGGGTGGTCTCCTCTTCCACCGGCAGTCCGTCCATGTCCGCCCGGTACCCGATGCGTCGGGAGGGATTGTTTCCCGGGATATGGACGAGGATCCCCGTTTTCCAGGTTTGGATCTCCATCCGTTCGCCGGGCAGCGTGGCCAGGTAATCCAGGATCCTCCGCTGGGTTTTCACCTCGGCAAATCCCGGTTCGGGGATTTGATGCAATTGGCGCCGCAGAGCCACAAAGGGATTGAGCGTCGTGGTCATGGCCGGCATCCTTTCCTTCAGCTGATTGGATCTCCCCACGGCAGGCGCCGAAGCGTCTGTTTGGACAGCGGCGGGTTTTAGGGGTCGGTCAGCCTCCCTGATCCGATCCCACGTCTCAGCGCCGCCGTGGAAGGGAAGCGCCTCCGGCTGCGCAGTCGGACGGCCGGAGGGAATTATCCGGAAAAACGGGCGGTGATATACCCGTCAAGGGTGTCGGCGAAGCGATCGATCTCTTCCCGGGTCAGCGTCAGAGGAGGAAGGAGGCGGATCACTGTTTGGGCGGTCACGTTGACCAGGATCCCTTCCTCCAGCAGTTCAAGCATCAGCCGGCGGATCTCCTCCGGAGAGCGCCCCGTGTGAATGCCGATCATCATTCCCTTTCCCCGGATGTCGCGGATCACATTCGGATGCTTCTGCCGGAGCGCCCGCAGGCGCTGCCAGAGATATTCCGCCGCCTGCCGCCCCTTTTCCAGCCCGCCCTCTTCCAGCAGCACGTCGAGGACCGCGTTCCCCAGGGCGGCGCCGAGGGGGGAGGGGGCGAAGGTGGTGCCGTGGTCGCCGGGACGAAACAGATGGGCGAGCCGCTGGCCGGCGATGATCCCTCCCAGGGGGAGTCCGCCGCCGACCCCCTTGGCAAAGAGGAGCAGGTCGGGTTGCAGGCCGGTCTGCTGATAGGCGAACAGGGTGCCGGTCCGGCCCATTCCCGTCTGAATTTCATCGATGCAGCACAGGAGGTGATGCGTTTTGCAAAGCTTTCCGATCGTTTTCAGATACGCCTCGCTGAGGGGAAGCACGCCGCCCGCCCCGAGAATCGGCTCCACCAGGATGGCGGCGGGTTGATGCGTCTCACACGCCCGGATCAACTCTTCCGTATTGTTGGGTTCCACCTCATGGACGGGAAAGTCGGGCTGGGGATAATCCTGATAGACCGCGGGCTGGCGCGTCAGGCGCAGGGCACCCAGGGTTCGTCCGTGGAAGCTGTTTTTCAGGACGACGATGCCCTCTTTCCCCGTCCCCTCGGCCCGGGTCCATTTGTGGATCAGCTTGACGGCCGCCTCCGTCGCCTCCGCTCCGGAGTTGGCGAAATACACTTTGCCGGGGAAGCTGTTTTCCACCAGACGCCGGGCGAGGCGGATAGCCGGCGGGTTGAGGAAGAGATTAGAAATGTGCAAAAACCTTTTCCCCTGCTCCTCCAGGGCGCTCAGGATGGCCGGGTGGGAGTGTCCCAGGATGTTGACGGCCAAACCGGTGAACAGGTCCAGGTATCGCTTCCCGTCGGTATCGATCAGATAATTGCCTTCCCCGCGCTCGATGGCGATGGGCAGCCTGTTGACGGTGGGCAGGATGTATTGTTGGTCCAACCTTTGCCATTCGTTCATCGCGGTTCCCCCGATCGCGGTTTCGATAAATTCGAGTCGCCGATGACAAAAGTGGGCCTTCGCGGGCCCCGGGAGACTTCGGATCGCGTCGAAGCAGGGAGTCGGAGGGGAAACTGCGCCGGCCCCCCTCGTCGTCGGCGGCTTTCGGGCCCCGTCCGGATTCGGGCCCTTGCGGCCCGGTGCGGATATCCGGTGACGGGGAATCAAAGCTGGCGCAGTTCCTGCTTGATCTCCGTCTTCGAGCGGGTTTTCTCGTCGATCTTTTTGATGACCCGCGCCGGGACTCCGGCGACCACGGTGTTCTCCGGCACATCGTCGGTGACGATGGCTCCCGCCGCCACCACGGACCCTTTGCCGACCCGGACGCCTTCCAGGATGACGGCGTTGGCCCCGATCACCACATCGTCTTCGATGATCACCGGTTGGGCCGACGGCGGTTCGATCACCCCGGAAATGACGGCACCGGCACCGATGTGGCAGTTTTTGCCGATGGTGCCCCGTCCGCCGATGACGGCATTCATGTCCACCATCGTCCCTTCGCCGATGACGGCACCGATGTTGATCACCGCGCCCATCATGATCACCGCGTTTTTCCCGATCTCCACCTGCTCACGGATGATCGCGCCGGGTTCAATCCGCGCCGGGATATTTTTCAGATCGAGAAGGGGGATGGCCGAGTTGTTCCGGTCGTTTTCCACCACCATTTCCTCGATGCGGTCCTTGTGGAAATCGAGGACGGGCTTCAGCTTTTTCCAGTCGCCAAAGACGACGCCGGTGCGGTCCGAGAGGAAGGTTTTCACTTCCGGGCCGAAGTCGATTCCCTCCAGATCGCCCTTGATATAAACCTTGACCGGCGTTTTTTTCTCGCTGTTCTGGATGTAAGAGATAATTTCGTTGGCATCCATCATCTTCATCACGAATACCGCCTTTCCGAGTGGTTTCAAGCAAAGGGATTGCCGGGTTCCGATGTCTACAATGTGAAGTATACCATAGACGGAAAGGGGGACAAATCGGTGACGGGGCCTGCGGTCCGTCCACTCCTCGCGTTACAATAGGGGGAGAGTGAAAGGCGGGTGGCATCGATGAAATTGGTCTTGGTGGTCGAAGATGAGGTTCCCATTTCCCGGGTTTTGACCGCTTATCTCCGCCAGGCCGGCTTTCGGGTGGAGACCGCCTGTGACGGAGAGAAGGCGCTGGACCGGTTTGAAGCGCTTCAGCCGGACCTCGTGCTGCTGGACGTGATGCTTCCGGAGAAGGACGGATGGGATGTGTTGAAGGAAATCCGGCGCCGAAGCTCCTGTCCCGTCATCCTGCTGACGGCCCTGGGCGAGATGCACCAGCGGGTGTCGGGGCTGAATGGCGGAGCCGACGATTACATTACCAAGCCCTTCGCCCCGGAGGAGGTCGTCGCCCGGGTGCGCGCGGTGCTGCGCCGCCCCCGGCCGATGGTGCAGGAAGGGGAAAGCGTGCAGTTCGGCAGCCTGAGGATCGATCTGGATGGCCATCGCGTCTATGTCCGGGGCGAACCGGTCACGTTGACACCCCGGGACTTTTCCCTGCTCTCCTTTTTCGCCCGCCATCCCAACCGGACGTTTTCCCGGGATCAACTGCTGGACCGGGTGTGGGGATGGGATTACGAGGGGAGCGACCGGGCGGTGGACCTGGCGGTCAAGCGCCTGAGAAAAGCGCTGAAGGACTGGCCGAAGGCCGAGGGGGAAATTATCACATTGCGCGGAGTGGGGTATCAATTCCGTGTCTACGAAAACTGAACCGAAGCGGGTTCCGCTGCTGAAGTACTGGACCATTCGCTATCTGCTGGTGTTGCTCTCCAGTTTGATCATTGTGGCTTCCCTGGCCGTTTATTGGACCCAGGAACGGGAGAAGAAATACAACCTGCAACTGAATCGGCTCTTCGCCCAGGAGATGGCCGAACGGATCGGCAGCGAAGGGGAGCTGGTGATCAGCTCGGCGATGTGGAACCGGTTGTTGTCCCGCGGCCGCAGCTACTTTACCGG
>JAJYSD010000129.1 GCA_021793745.1 Bacillota bacterium | reverse complement strand
GATCCACCTGGCGAGAAGAAGGGAGGGACCCACCGCCAAGGCCACGATCGCCAGGCCGATCCCCCCGATTTCCAGCCAATCCGGGAATATCGGGGTAATCCATCCCGGGATGATCACGGGCACCATCAGGCTCATTCCCGAAACGGCTGCCGTCATCTGTACAAATATGAAACCCCGATTTGCCGGATCGGGAATAAACAGCGGATGCTCCACCCGCTTTTCCACCATGACCAGGGGGACAACCAATCCGAGGGAAAGAATCCAAAAGGGAAACACCTCGGGATGGAGGATCTCCTTCCATCCGGCGACCCCTTCCATGCGCGTAACCGCAATCATCGCAAAAAGAAGCGATCCCAGAAAGAAAAAAGTGCTCCCCGATTCCAACCCCTGGAGCTTCGACGGACGCGGCGGCCGGATCGATTGAAGCCGCCGGGCGATGAGGAGGAGAAGGAGGATCGGCGGCAGAAAAGCCACAAAAACGGCGCGCCACCCCCATTGCCGGTTGAGAAAGGAAGAGAGCAGGGGGACGAGGATCAACAAAGCGGGCATCAGTCTCCCCAGGGCGCGGACCAGCATCGGCCTCCTGGACTGCCGGAGGCCTTGAACCAGGAGGGGAACCGTCCCGCTTGCTCCCAACGCCTGCAACATTCTTCCGGCCAAAAGGACCATCCACGCGGGGGCGATCGCCCCCACAATCGATCCAAGCGCCAAAAGCGACAAGGAAATCCCCCACCGCCGTCGGCCATCGATGCGCCGGGTCCAGCTTTCCGCAAAGGGCAAAGCAAAGGAAAACACCGCCAAGTAGAGAGCGATCACCCATGAGGCCCAGCGATGGGTGATCGCGAAATGCTGCGACAGCGTTACAAGCAGAGGCGCCATCAGGGCGATATCCAAGGCGATGAAAAAAATGGCGATAACGAAGGGTTCGACGTGCCCCTTCCCCCTTGACATCCTTAAATCACCTCCGCGCCCTTCTCCGCTGGATTCGGTTCGGGGGCGCTCACCGGGACGGAAGCCTGCCATCCGTGGGTCCGCTGTCCGGCGAACAGCGCACCTCCAGCAGGCGGATCAACCGAACCAGTGTGCGGTTTACCGGCGTTTCGATCCCCGCCCGCGTCCCTCGCCGGACTACTTCGCCGTTGATCCAGTCGATTTCGGTCCGCTGCCCCCGTTCCACATCCTGGAGCATGGACGAACGGTTCTCAGCCGTCCTCCGGCAGACCTCGACCACCCGCTTCAACACCGCATCCGCCTCCAACCCGACTCCCTCGGCGCGGGCTACCGATACCGCCTCTTCCACGACCGATTCCATCAGCGAAAGGGCCTCATCGCTCCGGAGCAGCTCGCCATTCCGGATGCGGAGCAAGGCGGTGAGGGGGTTGATTGCACAGTTGACCATCACCTTTTCCCATATTCTTCGGACAATCGGGCTTTCCCATTCGATCCGGACCCCCTCGTCCCTCAAGGGAGCCAGGAACCGGGCTGCGACTTCAGAGCGGACAGCCCCCGATGCAAAGGGGCCGATCCACGTTTGGCCCCCTCCCGTATGGCGCACTTCCCCCGGCCCCTCCCGATAAGCCCCTTCCGTGGTGACGGCTCCGCAAAGCACTCCCGGAGGAAAAAGGGACTCAAAGGCCTCCTCCTGCCCCAACCCGTTCTGCCACAGGACCGCCAGCGCAGGAAGTCGGGAAAAGGCGGCCAGGGCTTCCGCCACCCCGGGCAGATGCCTTTGCTTCACCATGATCAACAGGCAGTCGAAGGCTTCATCCCCCACCTCCCCGATCCACCGGACATGGACGGGGATCCTCTCCTCCTTCCCCGCAAGATCGGTGAGGCGAATCCCCTTTTCCCGAATCCAGTCCCGCTGCTCCTCGGTTCGGACCAGGAGCACCGTCTCCGGAAATATGCGGGCAAGCCTGGCGGCCCACAACAATCCGAGGGAACCTCCCCCCCATACGGCGATGCTGAGCATCCTGAATCCCTCCGTTTTCCCCTCCCGTGGAACAAGAAAAGGGAGCCGCTGGCGGCTCCAAATCCTGTGAATCAGAATCCATCGGGATCGAAAGACTGGTTAGACCGGATAAACCGGGTGCTTCCGCTCACTGAAGACTTTCTGCTTGCTGGAATAGGCCTCGAACCGAAGGATCAACTCCTCGCGCAGCCGATCCGGGTGGACGATGTCATCGACGATCAGCTCATGGGCCAAGCGATAGATGTCAATATCCTTCTGATATTCTTCCCGCTTCTCCATCACAAATTTCGTGCGCTCCGGTTCGGACAACTCCTCGATTTTGTTCCTGTACACCGCGTTCACGGCCGCTTCCGGCCCCATCACCGCGATCTGGGCGGTGGGAAGGGCGAGGCAACAATCCGGCTCAAAGGCCGGGCCGGCCATGGCGTACAATCCGGCACCGTAGGCCTTGCGGACGATCACCGAGATTTTGGGAACCGTCGCCTCCGACATGGCAGCGATCATCTTCGCCCCGTGCCGGATGATTCCCGCCCGCTCCACCTGGGTGCCGATCATGAAGCCCGGCACATCGGCCAGGAACAGCAGGGGGATGTGGAAGGCGTCGCACAGGGTGATGAACCGGGCCGCCTTGTCGGCGGAGTCGACGAACAGCACCCCGCCCTTCACCTTCGACTGGTTGGCGATGATGCCCACGGGTCGCCCGTTCAAACGGGCAAGCCCCGTGATCAGTTCCCGGGCGAAGAGCTTCTTCACCTCGAAAAAGGAACCCTCGTCCACGATCGCCTCGATGACCTGCAGCATGTCAAAGGGGACGTTTTGATGGTCCGGCACGATCTCCGATATTTTGCGCGCCGAAGCGGCGGGGCTCTTCCCCGGCTCCACCGGGGGCTTTTCCGCATAGTTCGCCGGGAAATAGGAGAGATACCGGCGGGCCAGGGAGATCGCTTCCTCCTCGTTTTTCGCCAAAAAGTCGCCGCACCCGCTGACACTGCAATGCATGCGCGCCCCGCCCATTTCCTCCAGGCTCACTTTTTCGCCGATCACCATCTCCGCCATCCGCGGGGAGCCGAGATACATGCTGGCGTTTTTGTCCACCATGATCACCACGTCGCAGAAGGCCGGAATATAGGCGCCGCCGGCAGCAGAGGGGCCAAACAGGACGCATACCTGGGGAACCATCCCCGATAGCTTCACCTGGTTGTAAAAAATGCGCCCCGCTCCGCGGCGACCCGGAAACATCTCCACCTGATCCGTGATGCGGGCACCGGCGGAATCCACCATATAAATGATCGGGATGCGCAAACGCTCCGCCGTTTCCTGAATGCGGATAATCTTTTCGACGGTGCGCGCTCCCCAGGATCCGGCCTTCACCGTGGAATCGTTGGCCATGACGCAGACCGGACGGCCGTTGATGCGCCCGATCCCCGTCACCACCCCGTCCGCGGGGAGGCCGTCGGCCAGGGCATTGGCAAACAACCCGTCCTCCCATTCCACATCCCCATCGAAGAGGAGCTCCAATCGGCGCCGGACAAACAGCTTGTTCTGTTTCTCCAACTTCTCATGGTATTTCGGAGCACCGCCCCGCTTGATCCTCTCGGTCTGCTCCTCCCATTTTTTGATCGTGGATTCTTGCATGGTTCCCCTCCTCGTTCCGTCATTCCCCCCGGTAGATGGGTTTCCGCTTTTCCTTGAAGGCCTCCAGGCCTTCCAGGCGATCCTTGGTGGGAATCAGAGCCTCGTAGGCCTTGGTCTCGATCATCAAGCCGGTGGCCAGATCCGCTTCCATCCCGTAATCGATGGCGAACTTGGCCTGGGCCAGGGCCAAGGGGGCGTTTTCATTGATCATCTCCGCCATTTCGAGGGCGGCATCCAACACCTCACCCTTGGATACCACATGATTGACCAGGCCGATCCTCTCCGCTTCGGCGGCATCGATTCGGCGAGCGGTAAAAATCAGCTCCTTCGCCATGGACTTTCCGACAATCCGGGGCAGGCGCTGCGTCCCCCCGGCTCCCGGGATAATTCCCAGGGAAGTCTCCGTCAACCCGAAAACCGCCCGCTCATCCGCCAGCCTCAGATCGCAGGCCAAGGCCAGCTCCATCCCGCCGCCCAGGGCGACACCGTTTACGGCGGCGATCACCGGCCGGGGCAGTCGTTCGATCGCCGTGAAGGTTTCACGGATCAGATGGATGTATCGTCGAACCTGATCCTCCGTAAAGGTGCGCCGCTCCTTCAGGTCCGCCCCGGAACAGAAAGCCTTTTCCCCCGCACCCGTGATGATCACCGCCCGCGTGGCTTTGGAATGGGTCAATTCCTCCACGATCTTCATCAGTTCCTTCAACGTCGCAAAATTTAACGCGTTGTAAACCTCGGGGCGGTTCAGGGTGATGACGGAAATGCCCTCCATCCGCTCCCATTCCACCTCGTTCATCCTTCGTCTCCCCTTTCCCGCGGGCTTGATAGGGTGCTCTGCAACACCTTGGACGGAAGCCTGCGGCCGATCCGCTGCTGAACCCGGGCGCTGACCCGGCACAGGGCGTCCAAACGGATCCCCGTCGACACGCCCATGCCCTCCAACATGTAGACCAGGTCCTCCGTGGCCACATTCCCGGCGGCGCCGGGGGCGTAGGGACAACCCCCCAGACCGCCGAAGGAGCTGTCCAGGGTGGTGATGCCCAGCTCCAGGGCGACATAGGCGTTCACCAGGGCGGTCCCCCGGGTGTCGTGGAAATGCCCCGCCAACCGGTCGGCGGGAAACTGCTTCAACAGCTGCTGGAGCACTTCCTTCACTTGCCGCGGATGGGCCACGCCGATCGTATCGCCGAGGGAAATCTCATATACACCCATTTCAAACAGGCGTTCACACACCTTGGCTACCTGAGCGACGGAAACTTCCCCTTCATAGGGGCATCCGAACACCGTCGACACATATCCGCGGACCCGCTTTCCCCGCGAACGAGCAAGCCGGACGGCCTCCTCCAGTACCGGAAACGTCTCATCGATGCCCTTGTTGATGTTTTTTCGGTTATGGGTTTCGCTGGCCGACATGAATACCGCATACTCGTCAATCGGAGTGTCCAGGGCCCGCTCCAGTCCCTTCCGGTTGGGAACCAGCGCCCGATATCGGACCCCTTCCACCCGGGGAAGCCGTCGGGCCAACTCCTCAGCGTCGGCCAACTGGGGAACCCAACGGGGGTGGACAAAAGAGGTCGCTTCGATATCCCGCACGCCGGCGGCGATCAACCCCTCGGCGATTTCCCGCTTCACTTCCGTCGGCAGTATGGCCGATTCGTTCTGCAGTCCATCGCGGAGTCCCACTTCGACGATTCGGACC
>JAJYSD010000128.1 GCA_021793745.1 Bacillota bacterium | reverse complement strand
AACACAATCGGGCTTCGGTGCTGCTTCGATGTGGTAACGGTCAACCTCACCCTTTAAATATCACTGATCGTTTGTAACGATCTCCAACAAAGCTTCATGATCAGGATTTTCCAGCATTTTCTTTCCCGCGTAGCCCCCCACCGGATCAGGGGTACTCACAGGGATATTCCAACAAGAAAGGACGGCACGCGAAGGTGCCGTCCCGGAAAGCTTACCGTCCATCACACCGCCGTCTGCTCCTCCAGAGCCTCCCGCACGGTGGTGGAGATCCAACGGGATACGAGGGGATGGGGCAGGTACGTCTTACCGGAATAGATGTAGGGGATGCCTTCCAGGCGGGAAGGAATCGCCTTTCGGGTAAAATAGCCTTCGCTCAGGAACAGGGGCACGACCAACAAGCGATAATCCCGGGCGAGGGCCTCCGCCCGCTCACGCAGGTTGTCCGGATGAAAGGTGGCGTGGGAAACGCCGGCAAACCCGGTCGCTTGCTGAACTTGACCGGCCAACCGCTTCATCGCTTTTTCCCATTCCTCATGCAAAACGGGGGTGTCGTTGCCGTGCCCAACCAGCAAGAGCCACTCATTCTGGGGATCGGTGCTGAGGGACTTCGCCCGTTCCGTCAAGATCTGGGCGATATAGGGATGATCGTCCATCGGCCGGCAAAACCGCACCCGGGCATTCATTTCCAAGGGCGACACATCCGTCTCGACGGAAAAGGGTGCCTCCACACCCAGCAGATGGGCGATTTCCGCGATGTGATTGCTGCCGGAGGAGACAAAGAGCGGCACGGCGATCATCTCCTCCACGCCCTGATCCTCCAGGGACCGGACGGCATCGGGAATTCCGCGCCCCTCCACCAACTCCAGAAAGCCGACAGCGACCGGCATCTCCACTTCGACCCGTTCAACGGCCTCGTCCACCATCGCCACCCATTCCGATTTGCTGGAACCGTGGGCAATGACCAGCGCGCCCCGTTTCCTCATCGTCCTTTCACCTCGTTCCATGCTGTTCCTTCCATTATATCACTTGTACATCCATTCTCCTGGGAAGACTTTGTGACATCCCCACCGCCCTTTAGCCTCGCCGCAATCGCTGAACCGATTGCCAGGCAAAGAAGGCAAAAAAGAGGCTGACAAACCCGCTGAGGATGTTGGGCTCCTCTATCAGGAAAAACTGCATCCCCGCATTGGCTAAGAGGAGGAGGATCAACAGGTGGTAAACCCCTCGGTTGAAGGGGTTCCCGCGAAGCTCAAAAAAGGTGACGAACAAGTACAGGGCGATCAGGTAAAGGTGTACAGAATAAGCCGGTTGTATGGTGAGGTAAACGGTCCCCCAAACGAGCATGAGGAGGATCAGGATTCGGTAAAAAATCTGCAAACCATACACCCCATTCGACCGTGTTTCAGCTCCATGGGAAGCCGGTGACTTGCAGCTGCAGGTGTCGCCCGGGTCCTCGATCATCGCTAGGAAACGAAGCGGAACACCCTTTTGCGGCGAACCGGATGGAAATGATCCCTCCGAAAACCGGCGTCCAGATATTCATCATACCATGTTTGTCGTCCCAATGGAAAATAAGGGGATAACCCGATGGTCCCCTTGAGCCCGTTAGACCGATGACGGCATTCGCCTTCCATCCCGGCAGCAAACAACAACCTCCGCCGAAGTCGCCTCGGCGGAGGTTGGTCAACATTTGCCGGAAACAAGCGTTTCGGAGGTCCCGCACGCGCCGATCTCAATCTTGGATTTGTTCCCGGATCAGCCGGTTGACCATCTGCGGATTGGCTTTCCCCCGGGTGGCCTTCATCACCTGGCCGACGAGATAGCCGAGGGCGCGATCCTTGCCGTTTTTGAAATCGGTGACCGACTGGGGATTCTCCGCCACCACCTGGGCGACGATCTTCGCCAGTTCCCCCTCGTCGCTGATCTGCACCCAGCCCTTTTCCTTGACGATCTGCTCCGGATCGCCGCCCTTTTCCACCAGTTCCTTAAACACATCCTTGGCGATCTTGGTGCTGATCGTCCCTTTTTGGATCAGGCCGAGCATCCCCGCCAGGCCCGCGGGGGTGATCCGGGTCTCCTGGAGCTCCTTGCCGGTGGCGTTCAGATAACCGAGGAGCTCGCCGGTCATCCAGTTGGCGGCCCCCTTCGGATCCGCTCCCGCTTGTACCGCTTCGTCAAAGAAGTCGGCGATCGCCTTGTTGGTCGTCAGCAAGCCCGCATCGTAGGCGGACAGGCCGTACTCCCGCATATAACGGTCCCGGCGGGCGTCGGGAAGTTCGGGAATGGTGGACCGCACCCGCTCCTTCCAGGCCTCATCGATATCGAGGTGAACCAGATCCGGCTCCGGGAAATAGCGGTAATCGTGGGCCTCCTCCTTGGTGCGCATCAGCTTGGTCCGACCCACGTCCTCCAGCCAGCGCATCGTGGCCTGCTCCACGGTTCCCCCCGATTCCAGCACTTCCCGCTGGCGCCGCTCTTCATATTCCAAGGCCCGCTCCACATTGCGGAAGGAATTCAGGTTCTTCAGCTCCGTCTTCGTTCCGAAAGTTGCACTCCCGGCGGGCCGGAGGCTGATATTGGCGTCGCAGCGGAGGGACCCCTCCTCCATCTTCACATCGGAGACCTCACAGTACTGCATGATCGCCTTCAATTTCTCCAGATAGGCCCGGGCTTCCGCCGGCGAACGCAGATCCGGTTCCGAAACGATCTCGATCAGGGGCACGCCGACCCGGTTGTAATCGACCAGGGAGCTATCGCCGCTTTCGGAGTGGATCAGTTTCCCCGCATCCTCCTCCAGGTGGACGCGGGTGATTCCGATCCTCTTTCTTTCCCCGTCCACGTCGATTTCAATCCAGCCGTCGCTCCCGATCGGCTGATCGTACTGAGAGACCTGATACGCCTTGGGCAAGTCCGGATAGAAATAGTTTTTCCGGTCGAATTTGCTGTACTCGGCGATGCGGCAGTTCAGCGCCATAGCCGCTTTCATGGCCAATTCCACCGCCTGTCGGTTCAACACCGGCAGGACGCCGGGATGCCCCAGACAGATGGGACAGGTATGGGTATTGGGGGGCGCTCCAAACTCCGTTGAGCATCCGCAAAAGATCTTGCTTTTCGTGGACAGCTCCACATGGACTTCCAATCCGATTACCGTTTCATAGGCGGTCATGAACGGTCACCTCCCAACGGGGGTTCGGGAAGCGGCTCCGCCTGTTGCTCATAGGCGTGGGCCACCCGAAGGACCGTCTGCTCGTCAAAGGGACGGCCGATCACCTGAAGACCGACGGGGAGTCCCCCGCTCAAGCCACAGGGAACGCTGATGGCGGGTAAACCGGCCAGATTGACCGGGATGGTGCAGATGTCGTTCAGATACATGGTCAAAGGATCGTCCACCTTTTCTCCGATCCGGAAAGCGGTGGTCGGAGTGGTGGGGCCGATCACCACATCGTACTTCTCAAAAATCTGATCAAAATCTCGCTTGATCAGGGTCCGCACCTTCTGCGCCTTCAGATAGTAGGCATCGTAATACCCGGAGCTGAGCGCATAGGTGCCCAACATGATCCGCCGCTTCACTTCCGCTCCGAAGCCGGAACTCCGGGAGTTGTAATACAACTCCATCAGGTTGTCCGCAGGCGCGCGGACCCCGTAGCGGATCCCGTCATAGCGGGCCAGGTTGGAGGACGCCTCGGCGGGAGCCAGCACATAAAAGGTCTCCACCGCATAGCGGAGGTGCGGTAGGGAAACTTCTTCGCACACCGCCCCCATCCCTTCCAGCACGCGGAGAGCATCAAGCACCCGCTCCCTAACGCCGGGATCGATGCCATCCCCCATCAACTCCCGGGGGATGGCCACCTTCAACCCCTTCACATCCCCGGTCAGGGCCGACAGGTAATCGGGCACCTCCACGTCGGCGGAGGTGGAATCCATCGAATCGTGCCCGGCAATCACCTGCAGCACATAGGCCGCATCTTCCACACTTCTGGTTAACGGGCCGATCTGATCCAAGGAAGAGGCGAAGGCAACGAGGCCAAAGCGGGAAACCCGTCCGTAGGTCGGTTTCAACCCGACCACGCCGCAAAAGGCGGCCGGTTGCCGGATCGAGCCCCCCGTGTCCGATCCCAGGGCAAAAAGGACTTCCCCGGCGGCCACCGCCGCGGCGGAGCCTCCGCTGGATCCGCCCGGCACCCGTTCCGGGTTCCAGGGGTTGCGCGTCGGATGGAAAGCCGAATTTTCGGTGGAAGAGCCCATGGCAAACTCGTCCATGTTCGTCTTTCCGACAGGGATCGCCTGGGCAGCCCTCAGCTTCTTCATCACCGTGGCGTCATAGATCGGGGTGTAGTTGGCCAACATTTTGCTCGCGCAGGTGGTGAGCAAACCATCGGTACAGATGTTATCCTTGATCCCCGCCGGAATGGCGGCCAACGGTCCCCGTTCCCGCTTCTCCGCCAGCTGTCGATCCAGCTCCTCCGCCCGGGCGCGGGCCCCTTCCCGGTCCACCGTGATAAAGGCGCCCACGCGTTCTTCCACTTCATCGATCCGTTTGAGGGAGAGTTCCACCAGCTCCTTGGCGGAGCAACCCCCCTCGGTCAGCCGCTTATGTATTTCCTTGAGCGGTTGTCTCAGCAGCGACATCGTATCCCCCCTTTTATTCGTCAAATACCGGCGGCACCCGGAACATGCCGTCCTTTTGTTCCGGCGCATTGACCAGCACCCGCTCCCGCGGCCAGGAAGGCTTCACCTCATCCTCCCGGAGCACGTTGGTCATCGGCATGACATGGCTGGTGGGTTCCACACCCTCCGTATCCAGCTCGTTCAACTTTTCCGCGAAACGGAGAATATCGTTCAGCTGCTCCGTGAAGCGTTCCACTTCATCCGGAGCGAGCGACAACCTCGCCAGTTGCGCGATATGTTCCACCTGTTCCTTGGAAATCGACACGTTTTTCCCTCCCCTCAGGATGTCACGGCCGGATGGGGTTCCTCCCGCATCCTCTCCGCTGCCTTCCTATGACAGTATAGCACAAACGGGGCGGCTCAACCCCTATGATACACCCGGTCTCAACCCGAGTTCCAATCCGGCGATCAAAAAATCAACCAACGGACGCTGACGCCATTTTCACGGAGGAAAATCGCTGTTGGAAATACGACATCCGGTGTCGAGACCGGTCAGCGACGGCTGCCCACTCCCCCGTCGGGGCGCCGTTACATTGGTCACCGATGGCTGGGAATTCCCGCGGCCTTCTTTGACTACGAGAAATCCCCGGAACCCGTTTGAAAAGACCTCCCGGATCAGGGGCAGCGAAAGATACGGTGGGGCAAATTCCGTCGCTGCTGTGACAAAAGCCCATCGA
>JAJYSD010000127.1 GCA_021793745.1 Bacillota bacterium | reverse complement strand
CGGGGCCTCCTCCGAAAGGGGTGTATCCAGGGCCACCGAATAGCCCACCAGGGCCGCCACCAGAGCCCCGGCCAGCGTCATCAGCGTCAGCGCCCATCCGAAGCGGGGGCGGTCGATCATGCGCTCAAACTGCTCCGTCGGGGAAAACAGAATGCCCCCCAGGGTCGGTCCCTTATTGGACGACGAATTGGATGAAGCCTCCGGTTTCATGAAATTCCTCCCATCTTTGGATTCTCTTTAAGTATATCGGGTTTTTCCGTGGCTTTCACCTGAATCTTTTCCACCGACGCTACGTTGCGATCCCCTAGATGAGGCGGACCAGCACCACATGAAGCATCACATCCGCCGTCATGTGGGCGATGATGGCGTACTCCAGCCCCCTTTTCCAATACAGATAGCCGAAAAGGACTGCGAGCAGACCGTTTGCGAGCAAAGTACGAAGGATTACCGCGGTCGCCAACGAGCCAAAGAACTCCTGGGCCAGGGGAAGGTGACCGATCCCGAAGAGGAGAGCGGAAAGCAGGATCCCGGTCCAGTAAACGGCGGAGGGAATTCCACCATTGGCGAACAGTTTGGCCAAGATCCAGACCAGGAAGGTCATAAAAAACAATCGCATAACGATCTCTTCAAAGATACCGCCGTAAAACATCGTCAAAAGCCCCTTCCACCATTCCACTTTCGGCATCTGGACCAGTTCGGGAATGTGGCGGGAAAACACCCATTGGTCGAGCAAAACCACCGTCACGGAAAGCAGCGCTCCGCCGACGACGGACAGGGCGATCCCCTTCGGATCAAAGGCCCGCCTCGGCTGCGGGTACAGCCAGCTTCGCAGAACCGGCATGCCGAGATTCACTTTCTCAGCCATCATGAATCCCAGGGAGCTGAGGAGAAACGCCGACAGGGCCGTTTGGAGGCCGTTGACCCCATAAAGAACGGGAAGCGGAAGGGGAGGCGCCTCGCCCATCACACTCAATTGATACGGAAGAACCGTGATCCCCCCGACAAACCCCATAACCGTCAAAAACAGAATCAGGCGCAGGTTTTTCTTCATCGGACCCTCCTCGATTCGTTCGATTCAATCCTTGCATGCACCGGGCCGCGGCTTTCCCGACCTTCGGCTCCCGGCCAGGGCGATCCTTCCAGTTCCCATTTGCCCCTGCATCGGTAACTGACCTCTGCAATTAATATGATATCATAATTATATCGAAATGAAAACAAAATTGGATTCCCTTGAAATGGGGCTTCCCGCTTACAATAAATTCCGTTATAGTTAAAATAGAAGAACATTGCGGACCCTGTCCGCATCCCGCACCGGTATACAGAGGAGAGGAGAATTCGGGAGGGATGGATCACGAGAAATATTTGGAAATGGGGTCTTGCCGCTCTTCTCAGCTTCGCGGTGATCTTCGGACTGGGGGCCACCGACGCGGATGCTGCGTCCGCCTATAAAATCGAGGTGAACAAGGCCACCAACACCTTAACCCTGTACAAAAACGGCCGCGTCTACAAGCAGTATCCCGTGGCCACGGGCCGCAACCCGTCCCTGACTCCGGAGGGGACCTTCCCCGTCGTCGTGAAGTTCGTCAAACCCGGCTGGAAGGGCATTCCCGGTGGCCTTCCGGAAAACCCGCTGGGAGAGCGTTGGTTGGGAATCAGCGTCAAGGGGGACAACGGGAGAACCTACGGCATTCACGGGACCAACCAGCCGAGCAGCATCGGAAAGTATGTTTCCAACGGCTGTATCCGCATGCATAACAAGGACGTCATCGAATTGTACAATCTGGTCCCGACGGGGACTCCCGTCCACATCCATAGCGGAAAAAAAGGCGGTACCACTCCCAAGGTCAAGCCCGCCTCCGGTCAACTGAAGGTGTCGGTCAACCGGGCCAACATCCGTAGCGGCCCTTCCCTCAGCGCCTCCATCCTGAAGCAGGCGGCGCGGGGAACGGTGCTGACCCGTACCGGAACGTCCAATGATTGGCATCAAATCCGGCTTCCCAACGGGAAAAAGGCCTACGTCCACGACTCCGTGGTGCGCCTCGTGTCCGGCGGATCGAAGGGTCAGTTCCGCAAGGCATCCGGCAAGCTGGTCATCGATGTCTGGCTGGCCAATGTCCGCTCCGCTCCGTCCTTGAAAGCCCCCGTTATGCAGCGATTGGCTGAAGGCAAAAAGCTGAACTTGACCGGGGAGAGCAAGGATTGGTACCGGATTCGGCTGGCCAGCGGAAAAACCGCCTACGTCCACAAGTCTGTGGCCGTCAAACGGTAACGATCTCTTGGAAGCATCGCCTTCTCTTATCCACCGGTTGCGGGATCCAAGCCGCATCCCCGCAGGGGCGGGAAGCGGAAAAAGCCGTCACCTGGCCAGGTGACGGCTCTTTTTATGGACTCCAGTCTGGGCTATTTCAGGGAGGTGCGCTGAAGGAAACTCCGCCTGAACGGGAGCTACTACAACCTTGGTGCTGTTCCGGCTTGCTGGATGGCGCGTGCCGCAGCCCTTCACTGCAATAACCTTCAGCACATGCCCCCCATTTTTGAATGGACTTCTGGATTTTCCCGGAGGATTCTTGATGGATAAGGTCACCTCACGAGCCGCTGTGAACATCCGCCTTCACAAAGCGGTGCAGTCCCGCCGCCAGCGAGGCGATGCAGACGACGGCCAGGGACACGTATGCCCGGAGGAAAACGTCATCGGCGGGCGTCTCGGCCATCATCCCCGAATGGAAGATGGGCATGAACCAGGGGTTGAAAGCGGCATATTTCATGGGGATCCCGGAAATCAGGATCACCCCGTTCAGCCCGGCGGCGCAGACGCCCAAAACGATGGGAGCGATCGCGTTTTTCCCGAAGATTCCCGCCGCCGCTCCGGCCGGGAGGAGAAGGATTTGGAACAAAATCCCCAGCAGGACCGCCTTGATGACCTGCACAAGCAGCTCTTCTCCCGGGGTTTCCAGATAGGCCTCCCTTGGAATCCATTCACCGGTATACAGCGCACCGGCCCCCCACTGCAGGAGGAACTGGATCGCCAAAATGAGGGCCACGATGGGAGCCACGATCAGCAGCTTCCCCGCATACCACTGCCAGCGGGAATACGGGTAGGTGAGCAAATTGTTGATCGTCCGCTCCTGGTGTTCCCGGGAAAAGACATAGCCGGCGATCAGCGCAAACAGGGGAGCCCCCATCAGCAAATGCACGAACAGAAAGTGGTTGCTAAAAAAGATGTAAAGCGGTGCTTTTCGCCCGTTCGACTCCATCCCCATCGCCATCATCAGGCTCACGACGACGGGAAACAGGATTACTGCAACGATCACCCACAGGATGGCGGACCGTCTAAACTTACGCGCCTCGGCGCTCAGGATGCGTCCCATTCACCCTCACCCCCGTCAGACGGATAAAATAATCCTCCAGGGTGTCCCGCATCAGCACCGCTTCCGCGATGTCCACCCCGTTTTCGATCAGCAGGCGGTTGATCCGCGCCGATTCCTGGAGCCGCTCGTAGACCCGGAGGACCCCCGGCTCCGCCACCTGGTAATCGGCAATCTGCATCCGGTTCTCCAACAAAAAGGAAGCCCGGCGATCGTCGCTCACCTTCAGCTGGAGATAGTGGCGGTTCTTCCGCTGCAGCGCCTCATAATCGATCTCCTCCAGCAGCTTGCCCTGGTGGATGATGCCGATCTTGGTGGCCAGCTGCTGGATTTCACTCAGGATATGGCTGGAGATGAGGATGGTGATCTTCCGCTTTTCGGCCAAATTCCGGAGGAGTTGGCGGATCTCCTTGATCCCCTGGGGATCCAGACCGTTGGTGGGCTCATCCAGCACCAGGAACTCCGGCTGGTGCAACAGGGCCCGGCCGATGCCCAGACGCTGTTTCATCCCCAGGGAAAACTTCTTGTATTTCACGTTGCGGGCTTCGGTCAGGCCGACCAGCTCCAGGATCTCCTCCACCCGTTCCTTCTCCGGCACCCCCATCAGCCGGCGATGCATGTCCAGGTTCTCCCAGGCCGTCAGGTTGCGGTAGGCACCCGGCGTCTCGATGATCGTTCCCATCCGCTGGTACAGGCGATGCTGCCGCCTGTTCACCGTACTGCCAAACAGTTCGATCGTTCCGGCGGTCGGTTTCACCATGCCGGTGATCATGCGCAGGGTGGTGGTTTTTCCCGCTCCGTTCTGCCCGAGGAAACCGTAAATCTCTCCCCTTTGCACCGTCATGTTCACGCCGTCCACGGCGGTCTTCTTTCCGTATTGCTTCGTGAGTTGATGGGTTCTGAGCACGATGTCCAATCCAGCTCCCTCCTTTCATCCCGGAGTATAGCGGGCCAATCTTACACCTTTTGAAAACAATGCTTAAAAAAAACTTACAAAGGGGGAAAGCCCCTGTTGGGGGGATCGTCCGATGCGCTGTCGTCGCCTCATGCCTCCGCCTTCATCAGGGAGAAAGAAAACACCGTCTTGTGGTGCGGATCGCTGGATACCCGGACCTCCCCCCTTTGCTTCTCCACCAACTGCTTGACGATGGCCAATCCTAGGCCGCTCCCCCGCAAATGGGGATTGCGCGACGTGTCACCGGTGTGGAGGCGGTCAAAAATCCGGGGCAGATCCGCTTCCGGAATGCCGGGACCCCGGTCCCACACCTCCACCCAGACGCGCTTTTCCTCCTGGCGGATTCCCACGCCGATCACGCCCCCCTCCCGGCCGTACCGGAGGGCATTGCCGATCAGGTTGTTCAAAATCCGCTCCGTGGCATAGGGATCCGCCAGGACCCGGACCGACACCTCGGGAATGCGGATATCCGGCGTCACCCCCGCCTCCGTGATCTCCCGGTAAAAGGTGAGCACCGACTCCCGAACCCGCTCGCACACATCCAACGGCCGCAGGCGGATCTCGGTGTCGCCGGCCTCCAACTTGGCCAAATCGAAGATGTCATTGATCAGGGCGGTCAATCTCCGGGCCTTTTCTTCGATGACGGACAGATATTCCTCCCGCTCCCGATCCATCAAATCGGGATCCCGCCGGAGGGCCTCCGCATAGCCGAGGAGCGATGTGAGGGGCGTGCGCAGGTCGTGGGAAACATGGGTCAAAAGGCGCTTCCGCTCCGCCTCCAGATAGGCGGTCCGTTCCTCCAACTCTTGAAATTCCTCCTTCAACCGGTTGATGCAAAGGGCCAGGTCGGTCAAAGCCCGCTCCCTTGTAAACAGACGGACCCGAAGGTTTCGATTGTTTTCGGCAAATGCCATCAGCGTTTCGGTCATTTGGCGGATCTGGCGGCTCCGCCGGAGATGGGTCAGGAAAAGAGCGAGGGCCAGCCCGGACAAAGCGATCATCGCCGCGACCATCATCTGTCCTCTCCCCCCAGCCGGTA
>JAJYSD010000126.1 GCA_021793745.1 Bacillota bacterium | reverse complement strand
TTGAAAAACTGGACTATCTCGCCTTTTTGGGCGTCGATTACCTTTGGCTGACACCGATTTATCCCTCCCCGCAACGGGACAACGGCTATGATGTGAGCGATTATCGCGCCATCGATCCCCGCTACGGAACGATGGAGGAGTTCAAAACGCTGCTCGAGGAAGCGCGCCGGCGCAAGATCGGAATCATCATGGACATGGTGTTCAACCACACATCCACGGATCACAAATGGTTTCAGGAGGCCCGCAAATCCCCGGACAACCCGTACCGCTCCTATTACATCTGGCGGGATCAGCCCAACAACTGGAAGTCCAAGTTCGGGGGTTCCGCCTGGGAATACGACGAGGTGGCCCAGCAATATTACCTGCATCTGTTCGACAAAACCCAGGCGGATTTGAATTGGGAAAACGAAGAGGTGCGGCGGGAGATTTACAAAATCATGAAGTTTTGGGCCGATATGGGCGTCGCGGGATTCCGCCTGGATGTCATCAATCTGATCTCCAAGGATCAGCGCTTTCCGGATGCCATCGGAGAGGGACCGATGAACGACGGTCGCAAGTTTTACACCGACGGACCGAGGGTCCACGAGTTCCTTCAGGAAATGCACCGGGAAGTGCTGGAGGGCACCAATCTGATCACCGTAGGGGAAATGTCCTCCACCACCATCGAACACGGGGTGAAATACTCCCGGCCGGATCGGAAGGAACTCAATATGATCTTCAGCTTCCATCACATGAAGGTGGATTATCCCGACGGCGAGAAGTGGGTAAAAGGCTCCTTCGACCTGCGGAAATTGAAAAAGGTGATGTCCGAATGGCAGAAGGGGATGTACGAAGGCGGGGGATGGAACGCCCTCTTCTGGTGCAACCACGATCAGCCCCGCATCGTGTCCCGGTTCGGAAACGAAACCATCTACCGGCGCGAGTCGGCCACCATGCTGGCCACGGCTTTGCACATGCTTCAGGGCACTCCCTACATTTATCAGGGAGAAGAAATCGGGATGACCAACCCCCATTTTGATTCCATCGATGAATACCGCGATGTGGAAACCCTGAACGCCTACCGCCTTCACCCGGACAAAGAGGCCATCATGGAAGCGATCAAACAAAAATCCCGGGACAACTCGCGCACACCCATGCAGTGGAACAGCGAAAAATACGCCGGATTTTCCACCACCGAACCCTGGATCAACGTCGCTCCCAATTACAAGGAGATCAACGTGGAAAACGCCCTCCAGGATCCGCGTTCCATCCTCTATCACTACAAAGAACTGATCCGGCTGAGGAAAACCTACGATATCATCACCTACGGAAAATACGAACTTCTCCTGGAAGACCACCCCCGCATCTGGGCCTATACCCGCAGCCTGGAAGACGAAGCGCTTTTGGTGGTGAACAACTTCTCTGAAGAGGAGGCCGAATTTATCCTGCCGGAAGGTCTCCCCTTTGCCCATTGGAACAGCCGAGTGCTCATCGCCAACTACGAGGACGCTCCCAACGATTTCCGGCGCATCCCGCTCAGGCCCTATGAATCCGTCGTCTTCCACTTCACTCGGTAATATCACGCATCGGTCAACGAGGGAGGCCATTTTTCACCACACAGTAGCGAAAAATCGCCTCTTATCCCGGTTTTGAGGTTTGTCTGCAATCTCCCCGGACGATCCCGTCCGGGTTTTCTGCAGATTTGCCCTTCACTACCCCTTGTAACCGGTGTGCAATCGGTTTGTGACGAATTGGATTATAATTTTGAATAGATCGACGATGATAGAGGGGAGGTGAACGGCATGCAAGTCCCCCGGAATCGGAAACGCGTCCCCTGGATTCTTGTCCTAACCCTCATAACCGGCGTAGCGTTCGCGGCAGCGGGGTACAAACCGGTCTCGGCCGCCGGGAGCTTCACCCGGCACCCGTACGAAGACGGCTTCCAGTTCAAAGTGTATGTTCCCGAAGGCTACGCGGGGGAACCGGTCCCGCTCATGGTCATGCTTCACGGTTGCACCCAGAATGCCGATGATTTTGCGGCGGGTACGCAGATGAATCGATTGGCGGATGAAGAAAATTTCATCGTCCTCTATCCGGAGATGAATCCCGCGGCCAATATCAACCGCTGCTGGAATTGGTTTTCCGACGCCCACCAGCACCGGGGTTCCGGGGAACCCGCCATCATCAAGGGAATGGTGGATTGGGTGAAAAGCCATTACCGGATCGACGGAAACCGGGTCTATGTCGCCGGGCTGTCGGCGGGGGGCGCCATGAGCGTGATCCTGGGCGCCGCGTATCCCGATGTTTTCCGCGGGGTAGGGGTTCATTCCGGATTGGAATACGATGCGGCCAATTCTTTGCTGGAGGCGACGCTGGCCATGCTGTACGGGGGTCCGGATCCGGCGACGAAGGGGCATTTGGCCTACAGGGAGATGGGCGACCACAAGCGGTTGATGCCGGTCCTGGTTTTCCACGGTACCGCCGACTACACCGTCGCCCCCGTCAACGGCGACCAAACCCTCGCCCAATGGGCCCAGACCAACGATTACGCCGACGATGGCAGCGACAATGGGTCGGTGGATGATAATGCGGATCAAACCATCACCGGAAGCGCCAACGGGCGGTCCTACACCCGGTATGTCTACCACGACGGTCGCGGCAGCCCCCTGATGGAAAAATGGATCGTCAACGGATTGGGACACGCCTGGTCCGGAGGAAGCAGCTCCGGGTCCTACGCCGATCCCCGGGGTCCGGAGGCGAGCCGCATCCTGTGGAATTTCTTTGCCTCCCGCGAAGGCAGTTAGGCGCGCTTTACCACCGTTATTCGTCGAGGAACCGCGTCACCCGGCCCAACAATTGCTCCGGATCGTCCACCAGCGGAGAATGGCCGCAGTCGACCAGACCCACCGGCCGGGCGCCCGATCCGATGTCCTCCACAATCTCCAGGGCCATCCTCTCCGGCACCACCCGGTCGCGATCCCCCCACAGCACCAGGGTGGGAGCGACGATCCGCTCCGCCTCCCCCGTCCCATCCACCAGTCCGTTGTGCCGATCACTGATATTGAAGGTATTCAGCGCGTGATACACATCCACCAAATTCCGCTGGGTCAGGATATCCTCCAGATACGCCTCATACCGATCCGGATCGGGACGGCGATGGGTGTAGATGAGCATTTCCCACAGGTTGCGGAGAAACTGCTTGTCCCGCTGCCTCAGAGCCCGCAGGATCGGGAGCGTTTTGCCCGGATCGCCGGCGATCTCCGCCCTGGTCGACAGCCGCCGGCCCGTGGGCTGCCCCTTTTCGTCGGTCCCATAAAAGGGGTAGCCCCGGGTCGACACCGAAGCGAGGAGAACCAGTTTTTCCACCTGCTCCGGGCGATCCGCCGCCAGGTGCATGGCCACCCCGCCTCCCATCGACCAGCCCATGACCGAATAGCGTTCCAATCCCAGGGCGTCGATCCACTCCTTCACATCCGCTGCAAAATCCCGAAGGGACTCCACCGGACGGCGATAGGTGGAAAGGCCGAATCCCCGCAGATCGACGGCATACACCCTGAACCGTCCGTCGATCCGCTCCAGGACCACATCCCAATGGACGGAGGACGTCATATTTCCGTGGATCAGGACCAGCGGCCGCTCCCCTCCCTCCCGCATTCGATAACCCAGCTTCTCCCCATTGGACAGCTCCACCGTGCCGATGCGTATCGGCCTCACGGATCAATCCCCCCTTTGCTTTTCTTCTTCTCCCCACCGGATCACCGTCGCCCCCCAGGCGTAACCGATCCCCGCGCTGACGAGGACGACCAAATCCCCCTCCCGGATTTTGTTCTCCCGGAGTCCCAGCTCCAGGGACAATACGGGATCAAACTGCCCGATGTGCCCGTAATGATCCAGATAAATCGTCTGATCCCCGGACAGCCCCAGCTCCTCCAAAATCCGTTCGTGGGCCGACCGCTTCATATGAAGGATTCCGAGATAGTCGATGTCCCGCTCCGTATAACCGCTCTTGTCCAGGGCTCGGCGAATCGCTTCGAGAAAGTTGCGGATCGACCGCTCCTCCAGCCGCCGCTTCATCCCCCGGGGATCCGGGACATCCAGGAGGTGATCCCCCCGGGCGATCCCCTCCGCAGTCAGCGGCATCCTGGTTCCCCCGGCCCGGATCACCACGTCCTCGGAGAAGGAGCCGTCGGTGATGAGGTGGCTTTCCATCACGGCATTTCGGGACAAGCCCCGCCGCAGAATCACCGCCCCCGCTCCGGCCGCCAGGTTAAACAAGAAGCGGGTTCGCTCGTTCCGGTAATCCACCAGGTCCACATTCCGGTATCCGCCGGCCAGAAGCACCGTGCGGATCGACGGATCGGCCAGCATCATGTCCTTCGCCAATTTCATCCCCAAGATGAGCGTCCCGCAGCGCTGGGACACGTCGAAGGCCCAGGCCCGCCACGCCCCCACCAGCCGCTGCAGGTGAATCCCTGCGGTCCATACGGGATATTCCTTGTACTCTTCGCCGACATATACGACCACATCGATTGTCTCCGGGTCGATGCCCGCCCCGGCGATGGCCTTCCGGGCGGCGCGGGCCCCCATCTCGCAGGTGTGATCGTCATCCCCGGGAATCGGTTTCTGGACAATCCCCATCTTTCGCTCCACCACATCCACCGGCAGGCCCGCGGCCGCCGCGATCTCCCGTCCGGTCATCACCCGCTTTGGAAGATAGACGCCGGTGGACAAAATGCCGATGCTCTCACGGGACACCATCAAACCTTCTCCCCCTCAAAACCGGGATCGGATCGGCGCGCTACCGACCGGGAGGACCGCCACTCCCGGATCGTTCCGACAATCCCCTTGGGAAAAAAGAGGACGGCCAAAATGTACACGATGCCGAACAAAATGATCCACCGTTCAAACAACAGGTGCACCTTGGCCAAATCGGTCAGCACATCGTGGGTCAGTTCGATCAGCGCCGCCCCGACGATGCCCCCCAACAGGGTGCCGACGCCGCCGATGATGGTCATCAGCAGCACATCCAGGGTGATCTCGACGGAAAAAACGGCGGTGTTGACGAAGCGGAGGGTCAACCCGTACAAAAGTCCGCTCAGCCCTGCGAGAACGCCGGACAGGACGCTGGCCGCCACTTTGTAGTCGAGCACCCGATATCCCAGGGCCTCCGCCCGCTGCACATTCTCCCGGATCGCCTGCAGTACCCGCCCCATCGGCGACCGGGTGAAGCGGAGCAGCAGGTAAAAGGTAAAAATCATGAAGAACAGGGCGATGAAATAGACCGTTTCCCGGTCCCGCAGCCAATCGGGAACCGAAAAGGTGAACCCGTCATTCCCCATGGTGAGGCTGCGCCACTTTTCCGCCGCCACCTGAAACAGGCC
>JAJYSD010000125.1 GCA_021793745.1 Bacillota bacterium | reverse complement strand
GACACCCAAACCCGGTGATCGTTTTTTGTGAGAATATGCTGCGGTTGGAGTGGGAAGAAGAGTTTGATTACAATGATCGGATCCACTCTGAAAGAGATCGGGAGTTATGAGGAGGCTTTGGACGTCTGCCTCCGATGGATGCAACCCGAGGGTCTCTTTTTATACGATGTTTCAAAATACCATTTGCCCGACCGTTTTGAGGAGTATTTCGGAAAAAGCCCCCTTACCGTATTGTAGAGAAACGGACCGTTTCCCCAACATTCAATTCGATATGTTTTTGACAAAAAGGGAATCGTCCGGAGCCCAGAAGAACCCAATGAAAAGGCTTGACAGAAGAGAAACTGCTGACAAACTTTAAAAACCCGGGATCGGGAGGCGATTTGCCGTCTCGACTCCACGCGGTGGTGAGCCGCTCGGCGGAAAAGCGCCTCCCCTGATCCTTTGTCAGCGGCTCGGGGATGCCGCTTTTTCGCGGCAACCTCCTTTCAGCTTGCGGGTACCGAATCGCTATACGGGTTTTTCAAGGAGCTTTACTTTTCCGGCTTGCTCCAGGGTATCGCTGTTCATGCGGGAGATTTCGTCAAAAAAGCGGACCCGAAACGTGCCGATTCCCTCCCGGTTCGAAAGGGATGCTTCCGCTTTTTCCCCGGCGATGCCCACCGCCGCCAGGGAGAGGATCGCGGCGTGGAAGGGATCGATCCCCGCCCCCAGACAGCATCCGATCACCGCTGTCAGCATGCAGCCGGTTCCGGTCACGCGCGTCAGCAGCGGCGTGCCGTTTTCCACGTAGGCCTCCCGCTTTCCGTCGGTTACATAATCGACGGGTCCGCTGACGGCAACGACCGTTTGAAGCGTTTTCGCCAGGTCCCGGATGGCGGGGAGGAGGGATTTCAGTCCATCCTCGTCCGCATCGACGCCGCGGCCGCTGCGCTGGCCGCAAAGGGTTCCGATCTCCGAAGCGTTGCCGCGGATGACGCTGAATCGAACCCGTTTCAACAGGCGGTCCACCGCTTCCATGCGCAGGCGGGTGGCTCCGGCTCCCACCGGATCCAAAACCACCGGAACCCCGCGCTTGTTGGCCGATTCACCGGCCTGGGCCATCGCTTCCAGCTGTTCCTGGCGGAGGGTTCCGATGTTGAGAACGACGGCATTGCTCGCGGCGGCCATTTCCGCCGCCTCCTCCAGGGCGTCGGCCATCACCGGACTCGCCCCACAGGCCAGGGTGATATTGGCGCAATCGTTTACGGTGACCACATTGGTGATCTGATGAATGAGGGGATGGATATTGGCGATTTGTTCCCACAGTTTCCAATCCATCGCGGGCGCCTCCTTTCGGCGAAAAGATGAGCGTTCGATCGCTTTCGGAGATGTCAGGTCGAAAGATATCGCCTGCGCGACGTGGCCGGGACTTGCGCATCCCTATCGTGCGTTTTCACCTTAGCACAGACCGGGTCGGCCGTCAAAAGGTTGATTCGATACAGGAGGAGCCGTTTTGTGATATAATCCACCACAACCTGACGCCAGCGATGCCGATACGGGAGGGGAAGGAATGTCGCAACCGAAGAAGCCGCTCATCCTGATCGGTTTTATGGGGACCGGCAAGACGACGGTAGGGAAGGCCCTGGCCGTTCGCCTGGGGCTTCCCCTGGTGGATACGGATCAGGAAATCGAAAAACAGGCGGGGAAACGGATCTCCGAAATCTTTCAGAGGTGCGGGGAGGAGGGATTTCGCGCGCTGGAGAGTCGAGTGCTGAGGCAGGTATTGACCGGAAATCCGGGAATTGTGACGACAGGAGGCGGGATCGTCCTTCGGCCTGAAAATGTTCGGTTGATGCGGGAGTTTGGGCTGGTGATTGCCCTTCACGCCAGTGCAGAGGAGATTATTCGGCGGTTGTCCGGCGATACGGACCGTCCACTGCTCCGGGGAGATCTCCGGCAGCGCGTTTCCCGCCTGCTCGAGGAGCGAAGAGGAATGTACGATTTTGCCCATGTCCAGGTGGATACCACCACCTTGACGGTGGCAGAAGTGGTGGATCGAATCTGCCGCCATGTGACCGGATAGACAAGCCGTTTAAACCGAACCGTTCCCGTCCATCCTAGGGGGAAGGGGGTGATTCTGTGTCGTTCAAGGATTGGATCACTTATCTCCTGGAGAGGCTGGTCTGGTTTATGGAGACCCCCCGGGAGGAGCGAAAGAAGGAGCGAAACAGCCGGAAGGAGTCCTGGGCGACACGCTGGTTCGGCCTGATTCCCCTGTCGATGAAAATGGCCTACGATAAGCAAAAATCCCGAATAAGGAGCCGATCGTAAATGGATCACGATGGTTCGCAGCAGTACAAGCTGATGGATCTCAGGGATCGACCGGAAGTGATTCAATATATCCGGGAAGCCGAACAACAATTGAATCAGGCCATCGATGGGGAAGTGGCCCTGATCGCTTACGTTCGCAAGAAATAACGGTCAGCCTGTTCACCGGACAGGGAGCGTCTCGCCCCGATCCCCTTGGAGTGGCCGGAAGGGCTGACTGCCGGAAGCGATGCTGCAAATGGCGTGCCGGTGCCGAGCCGAGACGCCTGTCATCCACGCCGGTGAGGAGCGCCGGGCGGAGGGTTGCGCGGGAATTCCGGGGGGACGGTCTCGGCTTCCCAGGCTTCACCATTTCCGGTTTTCCGAAAAGAGATATAATAACGTTGGGCGGGACGACCTGGGCGGAAGCGATGCCTTCCACCGGGTCTTTTCCGTATGTAGGAAATCCGATCTGTTCAGGGGCCCCGTCCGGGGCGCAGGTATTTCCGGCTTTCATCACCGCAGGCTGAAAAACAGGACATTTTCCGGATGCAGGAGGCGGATATGCTGCGAGCGACGATCGATCTACTGGACCGGTTCCGGAAGCGGCCCGACTCCCATCGGGTGCGCGCCCTTTTGTCGTTCATCGAGGATTACGGCGATGAGGAAGATGCAGAAGCGCTTTTAGATCTATATTTGAATCATCCGGAAGCTTATGAGTTGTTGTCGCCCATTCGGAAACTTGGCAGTACCGAGACCGCAGAACGGCTTTTCAACCGCTGTATGGAAAACCGTCGAGTAAAAGCGAAGTTTCTCGGGGATGTTTTTACATCCCTTGCTTATATGGGTTATCAACCCGTCGAAGAGGTTCTCTATCAGTGTTTGCTAAAGGAGGAACCTTTGGGTTCGGATGAATGTGTGGCATTGCTCCACTTTTCCTGTGCCGATTATGAGGCGGCGATTCGCGAGAAAATCTTGAAATATAAAAATCAAAACCTGTTTCCGGAGTTTCATCCCCTTCTCGCCAGCAAGGTTCCGGACCCGGATCTGCCGGATTTGCTTTATCACTGGGGAACCCATTGGGCTTCGGTGGATTGTAATGGCGGCCTGGTGTTGGGTCTGGCCCTTTATGGGGAACCGGAGCGGGAGCGTTTCAAGCAAATCCTTTGGGATGATCGCTGGGAAGCCCATGGAAGTGCTACCGGTACGATCAGGTGGACCTTCATCGGGATGCAATACCTGGGGATCACGTTCCGGGAGTTATTCCGGGAGATTCAAGCGGCGGCAAAAAAGGGAGTTGACGAGGAAGCAATTCGCTATCGTTTATTTGTACTAAAGGACCTGCTGGAACTTCGGATCCATTGGACGGACTTACCGCTGCGTTTTGCCAGTCCGCTGGAGACTTGTGAAGAGATTTATCAAACCCTGTTCGACTGGTCCGAAAATCGGGATGATAATATAATCGACTGGGTGTCTGACAACGTGGAAAACCGGGAGTATCTCGATTTATATCAAACGAAGGAGCTTCTATGCATGAAAATGGAGCAGGAAATGCGGAAAGAATTTGCGCTCCGGGAGTTGGGGTAAAACGGCGGTATCCTGGATTTTGACCCGTGCCGAGGATTTGTCATCCTGGACCGATCGTTGGGGTGGAGGTGATGGAGCTCGGTCGTTGGCGATACATGAGCTTGGGACGCTGATTGTCCGGAAAGTGTGTTATACTTGGATGAACGGGATATCGGATCGGTGGTTTTTTCTCGCCTGCTTCGGTAGAGGAAGTGCGGGCCTTGAGGGAGCCTCCGGTCCGGAGCTAAAATAGGATTAACCGATTTTCCCATTAAAGGGGCGATTGATTTCATGTTTCATCGCAGGGAAACGCGGCCGGTAAAGGTAGGAAACCTTCAAATCGGGGGCAACGACCAGGTGGTCGTCCAGAGTATGACCACCACCAAAACCCACGACGTGAAGGCGACGGTGGAGCAGATCCGCCAGCTGGAGGAGGCAGGCTGTCAAATGGTCCGGGTGGCGGTGCCGGACATGCGCGCCGCTGAAGCCATCCCGGCCATCAAAAAGGAGATTTCGATTCCGTTGGTGGCGGACATCCATTTTGACTATCGTCTGGCCCTGAAAGCGATCGAGGGCGGGATCGATAAAATCCGCATCAACCCGGGGAACATCGGACGCCGGGAAAAGGTGGAGGCGGTGGTAAAGGCGGCCAAGGAACGGGGGATTCCCATCCGGATCGGAGTGAACGCGGGATCCCTGGAGAAACGGGTGTTGGAAAAATACGGTTACCCGACGGCGGACGGCATGGTGGAAAGTGCGCTGTATCATATCGGTATTCTCGAGGATCTCGATTTCACGGATATCGTGGTCTCCCTGAAAGCCTCCGACGTTCGGTTGGCCATTGAAGCATACCAAAAGGCGGCCGCAGCCTTTCGCTATCCCCTCCATCTGGGGATTACCGAATCCGGTACCCTGTTCTCCGGAACGGTAAAAAGTGCCGCCGGGCTCGGAGCACTGCTGGCCCAGGGAATCGGATCCACCATCCGCATTTCCTTGAGCGCCGATCCCGTGGAGGAAGTGAAGGTGGCCAGGGAACTGCTCAAGGCCTTCGGTTTGGCGGCCAATGCGGCCACCCTGATTGCCTGTCCGACCTGTGGACGGATCGAAATCGATTTGATCAGCATTGCCAACGAGATCGAGGAGTACATTGCCAATATCCAAGCGCCGATCAAGGTTTCGGTGCTCGGCTGCGCCGTAAACGGTCCCGGTGAGGCGAAAGAAGCGGATATCGGCATCGCCGGCGCCCGTGGTGAGGGACTGCTGTTCAGACACGGCAAGATCATCCGAAAAATTCCCGAGGAAAAAATGGTCGAGGAATTGAAGAAGGAAATCGATAAACTGGCCGAGGAGTATCACCAAAAGCAGTCCGTCGGACAAGAAGCATGAATGCTCCGGAGCGTCGCCGAAAGGCGGCGCCTTTTGTTTGGGTCCGCGGATCGTATGATTTCCCCCGGAGTTTGACATACTATGGGCGAACCACCAAAGGGGGGGTGCAAGATGGGTCGGTTG
>JAJYSD010000124.1 GCA_021793745.1 Bacillota bacterium | reverse complement strand
TGTCCTGGTGGTGGACACCGCCCACGGCCACTCCCGAAATGTGCTGGAGACGGTGGCCGAACTGCGGCGGCGGTATCCGGACCTCTGCATCGTCGGCGGAAATGTGGCCACGGCGGAGGGAACCCGGGACCTGATCGAAGCGGGGGCCAGCGTGGTCAAGGTGGGGATCGGGCCCGGCTCCATCTGTACCACCCGGGTGGTGGCGGGAATCGGCGTGCCCCAGGTCACCGCCATCTACGACTGCGCCACCGTCGCCCGCCAGTACGGCGTGCCCATCATCGCCGACGGGGGAATCCGCTACTCGGGGGATATCGTAAAGGCGATTGCGGCGGGCGCCGACGCGGTGATGTTGGGCAGCCTCTTCGCCGGCACCGAAGAGGCCCCCGGGGAATCGGAGATCTTCCAGGGGCGGCGGTTTAAGGTCTACCGGGGAATGGGCTCTTTGGGAGCGATGAAGGCGGGCAGCCGGGACCGGTACTTCCAGGAAAATGAGAAGAAGTTGGTTCCCGAGGGCATTGAAGGAAGGGTTCCCTATAAGGGGCCCTTGGCCGACACCGTCTTCCAATTGATCGGCGGATTGAAGGCGGGGATGGGTTACTGCGGGGTGAAAAACCTGCAGGAACTGAAGGAGAAGACCCGATTCATCCGGGTGACCAACGCCTCCCTTCGGGAAAGCCATCCCCACGATATTCAGATCACCAAGGAAGC
Source organism: Bacillota bacterium (assembly GCA_021793745.1). Taxonomy (GTDB): domain Bacteria; phylum Bacillota; class Bacilli; order Thermoactinomycetales; family DSM-44946; genus Planifilum. Next base: position 4,655 of record JAJYSD010000124.1, on the reverse strand, counting down.
GCCCAACTATCACGTCTGAGGTTGGGAAGAAGACCGCAGGGGCAGCTCCCTGCGGCTTTTTCGTGGCCGGGACCCGGGTGACGTCCCTTCCGGCGATCGCGTCGCAGGCAGAAAAACCCGTCGCCCGGATTTCCTTTCCCGAGGGATTTGAGTAAACTGAAATTGTTGAGGATCGGGTGAAGACGGCGAATAAACGGGATTTGATACATCACCTCGCGTGCAGGGGCGTTCCGAAGATCGCCTCTCGCTGTTTTCATGCCGGTTGTCGGGAAACGGTCTTCGGAGGTGAAGGTTTTGGGCGGTCGCCTTTTTCCGCTGTGGTTCAAGGGAATGGCAGGGTTGCTGATTCTCTTGCTGGGGGTTGTGGCGGCGACCGATCGGGTGCTGGCGGCGGAACCGTTTCCGGAGGTTCAGGCCAGGGCCCATGTGGTGATGGAGTTTGACAGCGGACTCGTGTTGGATGCCCATCGGGCGGATGAACCGCTTCCCCCCGCCAGCTTGACCAAGATGATGACCGGATATTTGGTGTTGGAGAAGATCCGTTCCGGAGAGATCGATTGGGCGGATCCGGTGCGGATCAGCCCTCGGGCGGCCAGCATCGATGAAGCCCAGGTTTACCTGGTTGCCGGTGAGGAGTGGACCGTCCGCCAGTTGTTTGAGGCGATGCTCGTCTATTCCGCCAATGACGCCGCCGTGGCTCTGGCGGAACACTTGGCGGGCAGCGAGGAGGCCTTCGTCGGATGGATGAATGAGAAGGCGAAGGAATTGGAATTGACCCATACCCATTTCCGGAACAGCACGGGATTGAACGAAGCCAGCTATCCCCGCCCGCCGGAGGTGGAGGGGGAACATGTGATGTCCGCCCGGGATGCCGCCCTCCTCGCCCGGCGGCTTCTCCGGGATTTTCCCGAAGTGAAGGAGATCCTCTCCCGGCCCCACATCACCTTCCGGGGGAAGGAATATCCCAATTGGAACCGAATGCTCCCGGGGATGTCGATGGCCTACGAGGGCCTCGACGGGGTCAAAACGGGGTTTACCAACGAAGCCGGGTACTGTTTTGTCGGGACCGCGGAGCGGGATGGAATGCGCCTCGTCACGGCGGTGATGGGGACGGACTCCCAGAGCGCCCGTTTTCAGGAAACGGGTCGTCTGCTGGATGCCGGCTTTGAAAATTATGTGCTGAAACCCCTGATCTCCAAGGACAAGCCCCTGCCCGGATATCGGGAGAGGATCCCTGTTCCCAACGGGGTGGCCCGGGATGTGGCCCTCGCCGCCGACCGCACCCTTGTGCTCCCAGTCCGCAAGGATCAGATGGAAAAGTATACCTTTCACGTCCGTTACACCCGGGAGGTAAAGGCTCCCCTGGCGGCGGGAACTCCGGTGGCGGAGGTGTCGGTCCGCTACGATGGCCAAAAAATTCCCGGGGTGGAACCGGTCCGGCTGTTGACCCGGGAATCGGTGGAAGAGGCCAGTTGGGTCCGCCTCTTTTTCCGGAAATTGGGGGATACCATCAGTAGCTGGATTGAATAAAAGGATTTCTCGATTGGTTGTCAATTTACGGTGATTCCGTTACAATACTTGTATTGAGGAATTTATTGAGCTGGGGAATCTATCGCTCTGGAAACGGGAGGATGAGCCGATGACCGCAAAAGTGGAAGTGAAAAACGGTGCCGTAGGCGGTGCCGAAAAGGCATATGAGACGGGGTCCGGTCAAGTCGAGCGGAACATACCGGAATTTAAAAAGGGCGGCGTCATCATGGACGTCGTCAACGCGGAGCAGGCGAAAATCGCCGAGGAGGCGGGAGCGGTCGCCGTGATGGCCCTGGAGCGCGTCCCGGCGGATATCCGAGCCGCCGGGGGGGTGGCCCGGATGGCGGATCCCCGGGTGATTGAGGAAGTGATGAACGCGGTCAGCATCCCGGTGATGGCCAAGGCGCGGATCGGGCACTTCGTCGAAGCCCGCCTTTTGGAGGCTTTGGGCGTGGACTATATCGACGAGAGCGAGGTGCTCACCCCGGCCGACGAGGTGTACCACATCGACAAGAAGCAATTCACCGTCCCCTTTGTCTGCGGCGCCCGGGATTTGGGGGAAGCCCTGCGCCGGATCGGAGAGGGAGCCACGATGATCCGGACCAAAGGGGAGCCGGGAACGGGCAACGTGGTCGAGGCGGTTCGCCACATGCGCAAGATGATGGCCGAAATCCGGAAAGTGCAGTCCATGTCCCAGGATGAATTGATGGCCGAGGCGAAACGGCTGGCAGCTCCCTACGACCTCCTGTTGCAGGTGCATGAGACGGGGCGCCTCCCGGTGGACAACTTCGCTGCCGGTGGAATCGCCACGCCGGCGGATGCTGCGCTCATGATGCACCTGGGTTCCGACGGCGTTTTCGTCGGCTCGGGGATTTTCAAATCCGAGAACCCGGAAAAATACGCGAAGGCCATCGTTCAAGCGGCGGCCAACTATGAAGATTTCGGCCTGATCGCCGAATTGTCCAAGGGATTGGGCTCGGCGATGCCGGGCATCGAAATCTCCACCCTTTCCGAAGCGGAACGGATGCAGGAGCGGGGCTGGTAATCGCTGGGCCCGCGGGCCTTTACGGAGCCCATCCCGATGGACTTTCAGTGCAGGCTTCGTGCCCGGGGGTTTGTTCCACTCCCGGCTGGATACAATGAAAAGTGATCGTGGAAGAAAAGGCGAGGATGAGAAAGAGTACCCGGAAGGGGCGGTAGCAGAGAGACGGTGGCCGGTGTAAACCGTCCCGCTCCGCCGGGGAATCCCTCTCGGAGCCGTACGCGAAAAGCGGCGGAAGCCGCAGAAGCGTTGACCGGATTGACGACCGTTATCTCGTCCCGAGGCGGATCGGGGATCTTTTTTCCCGGTCAAAAAGGGTGGCAACGCGGACCTTCCGTCCCTTTGGTGGCGGAAGGCTTTTTCGTTTAAAGGAGGGTTGGTTTGCCATGCTGGATGTGAAACTCTTGCGCAACCGCCTGGATGAAGTGCGGGAAAAGCTGGAGCATCGGGGAGAAGATATCAGCGGCCTGGATGATTTCGTCAGCCTGGATGAGCGGCGACGAGAGCTGCTTCAGGAGAGTGAACAGCTGAAAAACAAGCGCAACACCGTGTCGAAGGAGATTGCCCAAAAGAAAAAGCGGAAGGAAGATGCCTCCGAGGAGATTGCCGAGATGCGCCGAGTGGGGGAGCGGATTAAAGCGTTGGACCAGGAACTGCGCCAGGTGGAAGAGGATTTGCAGTCCGTCCTCCTCACCCTGCCCAACATTCCCCACGAAAGCGTTCCCGTCGGGGATTCCGAGGAGGACAACGTGCCCGTCCGCCATTGGGGAAAGATTCCGCAGTTTTCCTTTGAGCCCAAGCCCCATTGGGAATTGGCCAAGGAGCTGGATCTTTTGGACTTTGAACGGGCCGGCCGGGTGACCGGTTCTCGCTTTGTCTTCTACAAGGGGGCCGGAGCCCGCCTGGAACGGGCCCTGATGAACTTCATGCTCGACCTGCACACCGAAAAGCACGGATATACGGAGATGCTTCCTCCCTATCTGGTGGGTCGCGACAGCATGGTCGGCACCGGACAGCTTCCCAAATTTGCCGAGGATTCCTTTGCGGTAGCCGACAGCGACTACTACCTGATCCCGACGGCGGAGGTACCCGTAACCAACTACCACCGGGAGGAGATCCTGTCGGCGGAGGAGCTGCCCAAAAAGTTTGCCGCCTTCAGCGCCTGTTTTCGTTCCGAGGCCGGGGCAGCGGGTCGGGACACCCGGGGGCTGATCCGCCTTCACCAATTTAACAAGGTGGAGCTGGTGAAGCTGGTCCGTCCCGAGGATTCCTACGAGGAGTTGGAGAAGCTCGTGCAGGATGCCGAGGCGGTCCTGCAAATGCTTGAGCTCCCCTACCGGGTGGTGCTGATGTGCACCGCGGATATCGGCTTTGCCCAGAGCAAAAAATACGATTTGGAAGTGTGGATGCCCAGCTACCAGACCTATCGGGAAATCTCCTCCTGCAGCAACTTCGAGGACTTCCAAGCCCGCCGGGCCAACATCCGCTTCCGCAGGGAACCCAAGGCCAAACCGGAATTTGTCCACACCCTGAACGGATCGGGACTGGCGATCGGACGGACCGTGGCCGCCATTTTGGAAAACTTTCAGCAGGATGATGGCAGCATTCTGATCCCCGAAGTGCTTCGGCCCTACATGGGCGGCATGGAGCGGATCACCCCCCCTTGAGGAAGGGCAGCGGTCAATCCCCGCGCAGCCTCCCGCGGCTGCAGCGGGGCCCTTGACTTTTTTAGGAAGCCGAGTATAATATCACAGTGATCCATGAAGATGGAGAGGTGGTCGAGTGGTTTAAGGCAGCGGTCTTGAAAACCGCCGAGGGCTTACGCCCTCCGTGGGTTCGAATCCCACCCTCTCCGCCAAGTATATCAAGGGTTTCCCGCTTTCTAGGGGTATCCCTGGAAAGCGGGAAATAAAGGGGATTGCAAACCTTTACCCCGCTAAAGTGATATTCTCTATTCCCAAATAAGAAGTCGTCCCATTTCCGGCCGGCTTCTTTTTGCATGTTCGCAATTCCAGACCGGCAATCGAAGGCAAAAAGAAAGCCGGGTAGGAACCCGGCGTGGCCCATCATGGTCTTAGATCGG